>CBIHKY010000003.1:0-86549 GCA_966205705.1 uncultured Alphaproteobacteria bacterium | reverse complement strand
CTCAAGGAGCCTGAATCACATCGAGCCGATCACATCAATGGGTCCTGACCCTAGCTGCAGGCGCAATGCTCGGTGCAACCTGGCCCTTGCAAAAGAGACCTCGCTTACAACTCTCTCGTTTTCAAAATGCTGACGCTCAGAAACGACGCCAGCAAGCCAAATTAAAATCTCGCGAACGCCAGCGTCAATCATCCTCTTCTTCTAAACTGGATGGTTAGCATCTAACTATCGTCTGCATTGGGGGTAAATTTGGTCATCTGCGTACCCTCCAAATCGCGACGCGGTCACTGCCACGCGATCTTCGACCCCACCCCAAACAAACGCCAAAACGCCCGGCCAGAACCTGACCGGGCGTTAGCTATTCATCCAACGAGTCGCGCGGGGCGACTCGTCTTCACATATGGATCAGCCCTGACGTGCCTTGAAGCGCGGCTGGGTCTTGTTGATCACATAGGTGCGTCCACGACGACGAATCACGCGGTTATCGCGGTGACGGCCCTTGAGGGACTTGAGTGAGTTGCGGATCTTCATGATCGGGTCCAAATGATTCTGCGTGACGGAAAATTCGAAGTCGCGCCTCTATGTGGCGAGGGAATGGAAGTCAAGGCGCTGGTGCCGCTTTTGAGGCCCCGCTGCGCCCATTTGGCCGCGTTCATGCAACTTTGCTGACCATATCGGCATTGTCGATAGAAGAGATGGATGAGGATGTAATGGCGATGATGGCTTTCAGGAACAGGGGCAGGCTCACCAAGCTGGCAGCGCCTTCCGCGATTCTCTTTGGCGCACTTCTGCTTGGCGGGTGCGCGACATCCACCGGCCCCATCGACGTCACCCGCTTCCACACCCAGCAGGTCGCGCGACAAGGCACAGTCATGGTCGTGCCGGGCAATCCGGCTGATGCGAACAGTCTTGAATTCCGCACGACCGCCAACGCGGTGAGCGCCGCGCTTGCCCGCAATGGCTTCTCCCCCGCAGATACAGCCGCCGGCCGCCCGCAATTCGAAGCTGTGGTCGACGTCATGCGCGAAACACTCTCGCCCGCAGCCGCGCGCCGCTCGCCCGTGAGCGTCGGTGTCGGGGGCTCGACCGGCTCCTATGGCAGCGGGCTTGGCCTCGGCATCGGCATCGATCTCTCCGGCAAGCCCAAGCCCATCGTCGCGACGCGGATGCGCGTGCAGTTGCGCCGCACCGGGAGCACCGATGTCTTCTGGGAAGGCCGAGCCGAAACGCAAGCCAAGGAAGGCTCGCCCGCCGCCCAACCGGGCATTGCTGCCGGTCGTCTGGCCGATGCCTTGTTCCAGGGCTTCCCCGGCCAGTCCGGTGAGACTATCACGGTGAAATGACCGGCACCCACACACGCTCACCCCTGCTCATCAACAGCGCATTCGATAGCGGCAATATCGCCGTCGAATCCATCGACGGCAGCACCGCCACGCTTTCGATCCACAAGGATCATCAGAGCGATTTCTTCCAATGGTTCCATTTCCGCGCCGCCGCTGCGGCTGGCACGCGGCTGACGCTGCGCATCACGGAATTGAGCGCGTCCGCCTATCCCGATGGCTGGCCCGCCTATAATGCCTGCGTCTCCGAGGATCGCGAAACATGGAGCCGCGCGCCATCGCGCTATGATGCTGCCGAGGCAGGCGGCACGCTCACCATTGATTACACGCTCTCGGGCAATGCCGCATGGTTCGCCTATTTCGCGCCTTACTCGCAGGAGCGGCATCATGATCTGGTCGCGCAGGCAGCGGCCTGCGATGGCGTCACGCTGCGCCAGCTTGGCCTGAGCCTTGATGGCCGCCCCATCGATTGCCTTGAGCTTGGCACAGGCGACAAGCCCGTGTGGCTCATCGCGCGCCAGCACCCCGGCGAATCAATGGCGCAGTGGTGGATGGAGGGCGCGCTGGACATGCTCACCGATCCCGCCAACCCCCACGCCCGCAAGCTGCGCGCCGCCTGCCGCTTCCATATCGTGCCGAACATGAATCCGGATGGCTCCTATCGCGGCCATCTGCGCACCAATGCCGCGGGCGTGAACCTCAATCGCGAGTGGCACGCGCCCACCGCCGAGCGCGCGCCGGAAGTGCTGTGCGTGCGGGATCGCATGGACGAAACCGGCGTCACCTTCTTAATGGATGTTCATGGCGATGAGGCGATCCCTGCCGTGTTCCTCGCGGGGTTCGAGGGCATTCCCTCGATCAAGGATGAGCAATTGCGCCTGTTCCGCCATTATCGCGACACACTCGCCATCCGCACGCCGGACTTCCAGACGCGCCTCGGCTATCCGGAAACACGCCCCGGCAAGGCCAATCTCTCAATGGCGACCGCCCAGATCGCCGAGCGCTTCGGCGCCGTCGCCATGACGCTGGAAATGCCGTTCAAGGATAATGACGACCTGCCGGACCCTGCGCACGGTTGGAGCCCGGAGCGCTCCATCCAGTTGGGCCGCGATTGCTTGGCGACGCTGGCGGAGATGATTGGGGAGGTTTGAGCCACCTCGTCGCAATCACGTCACCCCGGACTTGATCCGGGGTCCCGCTGCCTTTGGCAACGGCCTGAAGAAAAGCGGGATCCCGGATCAAGTCCGGGATGACGAGGAAAGGGGGGCGATCTAGGCGCTCGTTTCAGCAGGCCGAATGTCCCTACCCCAGCACCTCACCCAAAAAATCCATCGCAGCCTTCCAACTCCGCCGGTTCGTCTCCGGCTCAAATCCAAATGTCCGCTCGTCATTCAGCGGCATATCATCCGCCGTGAAGGCATGGCCGGTCCGGCTGTAGCTGAGGAACTGCCAGTCCACATCCGCTTCCGTCAGCTCCTTGCACAGCGCCACCTTCGCCTCGGGCGGGCAGAGATTGTCGTTCCAGCCATCGCAGACCATCAGCTTGGCCGTGATCGCAGCATTGGGGAATGGCGGCGCATCATAAACGCCGTGGAACACCACACCCGCCTTGATCTCGCCACCGGCCCGCGCCAGATCGAGCAGGCATTTACCGCCCGCACAAAAGCCGATCGCACCGAGCTTGTCGCCATCCACGCCGGGCAGCGCCTTGAGCTCCGCCAGCGCATCCAGCACCCGGCCTTTCACCACGCTGCGATCCGCCATAAAGTCGTGCAGCAATGCGCCTGAACTCGCCATGTCATGGCCGCGCTTGCCCTGCCCGTAAAAGTCCACAACCAATACCTTGTAGCCCAGCGCCGCGAGCGCCTCGGCCTTGGCGAAATCCCATTCCTTGGTGCCAAAGAAGTTGGGGAAGAGCAGCAGGCCGGGCTGCGTACCTGCATCCGCATCGCCGACAATCATGGACTCGAACGGACCGCCCGGTCCTTCATGGATATGGACTGTCCGGGTGATCGCCATCGTCTTTTGATCCTCGATTATCATGCACGCAAGCGCCGTTCATGACCGATTGTCTGCGCGTCGACAAGGCCGATCCGGCGCGTTTCCGGCCCCCTGCTCTGCCTGCAAGCCAGAGTGAGATAAGCCGAAATTCACCTTACCGCATTTGCCGGAACTATCGCTGCACAGGCGAATTGATGAAGTAACAACGAGAGGATGTCATGAACAAGCTTTTGGATGTGGATTTTCTGCAGGATCAACTTTGCCAGTCACAAGCCGCAGCCAGTGCTGCAATTCATCCTGATGTGAAAGCCGCTTACCAAAGCTATGTGACCCATTATCAGACCCTGCTCGAAACGATGCGAGCTCGCGGCCGCAACGCCTCTCCTGCCAACGCCTGAACTCATCACACATCCCGGCGCATTGCACTGGCGATAAATCGCGCTATCAGGCGCGCAGCCAGAGCGTTTTCTAATCAGATGGAAACATCTGATGGCTCGGAAAACGCGGTAAAACAAAAGCCAAGACCATTTGATTCGAGGGACTCGGATCAAATGCTCTAGCCAGACCGGAGTTCTCACCCCATGCCCACGCTCGTTCTCATTCGCCACGGCCAATCCAGCTGGAACCTTGAGAACCGCTTCACCGGATGGTGGGATGTGGACGTGACGGAGAAGGGCGCGGCCGAGGCCGTTGCTGCGGGCGAACTCATGAAAGCGAAGGGCCTGGATTTCGACCAGTGCTACACCTCGCTCCAGACCCGCGCGATCAAGACGCTGAACCTGGCGCTGGAATCCATGCAGCGCCTTTGGCTGCCAGTCGAGAAGGATTGGCGGCTGAACGAGCGCCATTATGGCGGCCTCACCGGATTGGACAAGGCTGAGACAGCTGCCAAGCATGGCGATGATCAGGTAAAGATCTGGCGTCGCAGCTTCGATGTGCCACCGCCACCGCTGGACGCGGGCAGCGAGTTCGATCTCTCCAAGGACCGCCGATATGCTGGGATCGCCATCCCCGCGACGGAAAGCCTCAAGGACACAATCGCGCGCGTGCTGCCTTATTGGGAAGGCACGATCGCGCCGGACCTCAAGGCAGGCAAGCGCGTGCTGATCTCCGCCCACGGCAATTCGCTGCGTGCGCTAGTCAAGCATCTCTCTAACATTCCCGATGATGAGATTACCAGCCTTGAGATCCCGACCGGCCAGCCGATCGTCTATGAACTGGCGGACGATCTGAGCGCGATCGACCGCTATTATCTCTCGGAACGTTAAGGGCGCGGCGGCTTAACCCGCCGACCTGTTCTTCACCAACGCCACGGCCAGCGCCGCGATCAGCAAGGGCGCGCCAAAAGCGATTGCGACGCCGACGGGGCCGATATCCTCGGCCAGCAGCCAGCCGCCCGTCGCCGGGCCAATAATCGCGAGCAGACGCCCCGCCCCCGATGTCCAGCCGAGCGCCGTCGCGCGGATCTGCGTCGGGTAGGAGGCGGAGACAAAGGCATAGAGCCCGCTGATCGCACCCACCACAAACGCGCCATATGTCACCGCCATGAACCCCGCCAGCAGCGGCGTGAACGGCGTGATCATATAGGTGAGCATGCAAAGCCCACCTGCCGTAAAGCAGATCATCAGCGCCTTGCGCAGCCCGATCCAGTTGACGAGCAGGATCATCAGCAATGGCCACACAATCGCGCCCACCGACGAGAGCGCAAACAGCCCCGCCGCCTGCGCCATCGGAAAGCCCATCTGCAGATGCCAGAAAGTCGGCGCCCAACTCGCCACGATATTGCCCACGAACATCATCATGCCGCCCGCCAGCATGAACAGCAAAGTCATCGCCAACCGGCCCTCAGTAAAGAGCGCTTTGAACGATGATTTGCTGCTCATCGGCTCATCGACCATGTAGCCTGTGCCCAGCTCGGCCTGCGGAGCGATCCGGCGCAGCACGCGGTTGATCTGCTCAATCGGGCGATTGGCGATCACCAGAAAACGCGGCGATTCCGGCAGCAGGAAGAACAGAAAAGGCAGCAGGAGCAGCGGCGCAAATCCGCCCGCAAGGAACACACCCCACCAATCGAGCTGCGCCACGATGATTGGCGCAAGCGCACTGCCTGACGCCGCGCCCAGCGCGAAGCAGGCGGTCACCAGAATGATCTGCCGTGGCCGCGCCCGCTGCGGCGCCATCTCGGCCACCAGCGAAATCACATTGGGCGTGATGCCACCGAAAAAGGCGAAAGCAATCAGCCGCAGGATCGAGACCATCGTCAAGGTCGTGACAAAGGCCGTCGCCAGAGTGACCAGACCGAAGCCCAAGATGCAGGCGAGGATGACCGTCTTGCGCCCCACCTTGTCGGCGAGCGGCGCGATCATCGTGTAGCCAAGCGCCAGCCCGATGCCTTGCGCCACAAAAACCGCCGAAATAGCCGGTGGCTCGACAGCAAGCCCCGCCGCCAGCGCCGGAACGATGGCGCCCAGCATATACATGTCGAACCCCTCGATCGCCATGATGAGGCCGCACAAGCCGAACACGAACCAGCGCCACGCGCCCAGGGGACGATCCAGCACCGTCTCAATGTCGATATTCTGCGCCGCCGCCTCTGCCATGCTCATCCCATCTCGAACCAACGCAGCCACGCTCCAAGGCGATGCACTGCGAACCCATGTCGCTTAGAGGCATAGCGATCATGAAAATGTCAATGATCGATCAAAGGCTTATGTGGAATGACGGGTGCAAGATGCTCGGACCACCGTGTTACGCCGCAGCGAACTCGCGAGAGACTTGCCAGACTGAAGTTATGGAGGCCCGAGCCGGAATCGAACCGGCGTGCGAGGATTTGCAGTCCTCTACGTCACCACTCCGCCATCGGGCCTCAGTCGGCGTTTGTGCGCCAACATTTTGTGCCGACATATTTGGTGCCGACATCTTGGTGAATGTGGCCCGCTAGCGGGAATTGGCGGGGAGTGCCAGCCCTTTTTCCCGCGCATTGCCATCACCCGCCGCAAATGCATGCGATCGCTCAGGCCGGGGCAATCGCGCCCTGGATGCTGGCACCCCCGCCTTTCCTCGTATTTACGCGGAAAAGACTTTCATAGTGCATTGCAAAAAAGCTACAGGAGCAGGCAATGTCAATTGCTGTATTGTTTAGGCAACACAGTCATGCCATCGGGGATTTCATGACCGAGCAGAATTTCACGGCGCAAAATTTCTCTGCGATGCGCCGCGCTATGGTGGATAGCCAGCTGCGCACCAGTGACGTTAACGAGCCTCTCATCATCGAGGCTTTTCTTGCTGAGCCACGCGAGGATTATCTCCCGCAAGAGCGCGCCAGTGCTGCCTATATTGATCGCGCCGTGCCGCTGTCCGTCGATGGCCGCGCGCTCAATCCGCCGCTCGCTACCGCGCGCCTCATCATGGAAGCTGCGCCCCATGCTGGCGACAAGGTGCTGCTGATCGGCGCGGCCACCGGCTATGCCGCTGCGCTGCTGGCACGGCTTGGCTGTGACGTGATCGCCGTGGAGGAAGATGAGAGCCTCGCCTCGCTCGCACGCGCCGCTCTTGCGGGCAAAGCCGGCATCACGCTGGTGAACGCACCCCATGCCAATGGCGCTCCGGCTGGCGCGCCTTACGACATTCTTTTCATCGATGGCGCGGCGGAAGACGTCCCGCAGGCGCTGATCGATCAGCTCAAGGTTGATGGCCGCGCGGTGTTCGCCCGCCTGGAGCGTGGTGTCACCCGGCTGTGCGTTGGCACCCGCACGTCCGGCGGCTTTGGCGCGCGGGCCTTCGCGGATAGCGAAGCTGTGACGCTGCCCGGCTTTGCCCGCCCAAAGACCTTCTCCTTCTGACCGGAAGTCGAACCGCTTATGTCCTTTCGTCCTGCTCTGCGCCTCGCGATCATCACTGCCCTGCTTGGCTCGACCGCGTTGCCCGCACAGGCCGAGACGCTTCAGGAAGCGCTGGTCGCCGCCTATCGTGACAATCCCACGCTCACGGCAACCCGCGCGGGTCAGCGCGCGACGGACGAAAATTACAACATCCAGAAGGCCGATGGCCTGCCCGATCTGGGCCTCTCCTCGGTGTTCAATGATTCGGTAGACGGCCGCTCGATCAGTCCGCTCACGCCTGCTCGCAGCCTGACCTCAACGCTCAGCGCAAGCGTGCCGCTTTATTCAGGCGGGCGTGTGCGCAATGGCATCAACGGCGCGAAGAACCGCATCGAGGCCGGGCAGTTCGATGTGCGCGCAACGGAATTGTCGATCTTCAGTCAGGTCGTCGCGGCTTATATGGATGTGATCCGCGCAGAATCGGTGGTGTCGCTCAGCCGGAACAATGTTCAGGTGCTGGAGGTTAATCTCCGCGCGACCAACAACCGCTTTCAGGTTGGCGATCTGACCCGCACCGACGTTGCCCAGTCCGATTCGCGCCTCGCCATTGCGCGCGGCGATTTCCGCACGGCCGAGGCGAGCCTGATCGAGGCACGCGAGCGCTATATCAAGCTGGTCGGCCATGCGCCGGTGAACCTGCAACAGCCGCCCATCCTCCCCGGCCTGCCCTCCACGCCGGATGAGGCGGTCGACATCGCTTTGTCCAGCAATCCGGATCTGGCGGCTGCACATAAGGTGCGTGAGGCAAGCGGTTATGATGTGCGCGTTGCCAAGGGCGCGCGCCTGCCGACAATCTCGGCATTCGCAAATGGGCAGCATTTCACGGACTTCGGCTCACGCGATGGGTCCTCCATCGTGAACGATACCCGCGCCGTCATCGTTGGCGCGCAGCTGAACCTGCCGCTCTATCAGGGTGGACGCCCCGCCGCGCAGGTGCGCCAGACGCAGGCGTTCGAGCAGCAGGCGATGGAGAATGAAACCGCTGTAGAGCGCGATGTCATTGCCCAGACGCGCTCGCTCTACTCCAGCTGGCAGGCGAGCAATGAGGTGATTGCCTCCAGCCGCGTCGCCGTCGATTCGCGTGGGCTGTCGCTGCAGGGCGTGCGCGCCGAGAATAGCGTCGGCACCCGCACTATCCTGGACATTTTGAACGCGGAGCAGGAAGCCTTCATCGTGCGCGTTCAATTGGTGACGGCGGAGCGCAATGCCTATGTCGCGGCTTTCTCGCTGCTGGCGGCGATGGGTCGCATCAGCCCGACCGATTTCGGCGTTCCAGCCAGCGATGTCATCGATCCGCGCAACAATTATCAGCGCGTGAAGGGCAAGTGGTTCGATTGGGATGATGACGCCAAGCCCGCGCCGATTTCCACGCGAACAGTTGACTCCGCTGCGCAAACCGCGACAGTAAAGAGCTCAGAAACCAATTGATCGCTAGGACCGCAATGGGGGCCATGCCGAACGAACCGTCGATGGAGGAGATTCTCTCCTCGATCAAACGGATCATCGCCGAGGAGGATCTCACCTCTGCGGCCCCGCGCGCACCGCGCAAGGCGGGTGCATCGGCCAGCCCGATCAATGGCACCATCAATGGTGATGCGCTTGGCGGCACGGACGCCGATGCGAGCGACGACCAGATTCTCGAACTGACGGACGCTCTGCCCGGCGAGGCAGACAAGGCTGCGCCGCACGAGGAGCCAATTATGAGCGCCCCCGCCAAGCCCGCTCCCGTTCAGCCCATTATCACACCGCAGGTAAAGCCGGAGGCCAAGCCCGCCCGCGCCGAGCCGAGAGCCCCGCGCGCCCGCGCAGCCGCCTCTGCTGCAGCCCCAACGCCCTCCACAGCCGCGCCCGCTGTCGTCATGTCCGATGACAGCGCCCGTGCCGCACGCGATTCGCTGGTCAATCTCTCCAAGCTGCTCATCAGCCCGGACGATGGCCAGCCCAACACGCTTGAAGGCCTTGTGCGTGAGATGCTGCGCCCCATGCTCAAGGATTGGCTCGACACGCATTTGCCAGAGATGGTCGAGACCATGGTGAAGCGCGAGATCGATCGGATCACTGGCCGAGTATGATGGCCGGGCTGCGGCGATTTCGCCCAAGCAGTCCGGCTTTCCAGAACTGATGATCCCAGCGCTGACTTGAGGTCGCGCCCCACATTCCCTTTCCACGCCTGCCAACGCGCCGTCCCCGGACTGGCGCGCCGCAGCAAGTTTCAGTAAGGCGCCTGCATGACCGATACGCCAAATTCCGCGCCCGCCCCAGATGCTGCGCCAGCCAACGAGCTCGCCAAGACCTTCGATCCTTCCGCCATCGAGGCGAAATGGTATCAGCATTGGGAAACGAGCGGCCAGTTCCGCCCGGAGCGGCCTGACGCGCAGCCCTTCACCATCGTGAACCCGCCGCCAAATGTGACGGGCAGCCTGCACATCGGCCATGCGCTGGATAACACCCTGCAGGATATCATCATCCGCTACGAGCGGCTGCGCGGCAAGGATGCGCTGTGGGTCGTCGGCACGGATCATGCGGGCATCGCCACGCAGATGGTCGTCGAGCGGCAGATGAACGCCAAGGGCGAGAAGCGCACCGATTATGCGCGCGACGCCTTCATCAACAAGGTGTGGGAATGGAAGGCCGAGAGCGGCGGCACCATCACCGGCCAGTTGCGGCGGCTGGGTTGCTCGATGGATTGGTCGCGCGAGCAATTCACGATGGACCCCCACTTCACCCGCGCCGTGGTGAAGGTGTTCGTCGATCTCCACAATGAAGGCCTGCTCTATCGCGACAAGCGGCTGGTGAATTGGGACCCCGGCCTCAAGACAGCGATCAGCGACCTTGAGGTGGAGACGCGCGAGGTCAAAGGCGGCTTCTGGCACTTCAAATATCCGCTCGCCGACGGCGTAACGCTGGATGATGGCCGCGACCATATCATCGTCGCCACCACGCGCCCCGAGACGATGCTGGCGGACATGGCCGTTGCCGTGAACCCTGCGGATGAGCGCTATCAGTCGGTGATCGGCAAGTTCGTGACCCTGCCAATCACGGGCCGCCGCGTGGAAATCGTGGGCGATGACCATGCCGATCCGGCGCTGGGGTCTGGCGCGGTGAAGATCACCCCCGGCCATGATTTCAACGACTTTGAGGTCGGCAAGCGCGCTGGCATCAAGGCTGCCGATATGTATAACATGTTGGATGCTGAGGCCCGCGTTGTGCAGACGACGGACCAGAAGATCCCCGACGACTTCCTTGGACTAGACCGTTTCGATGCGCGCAAGCGCGTCGTCGAACAGATGAAGGCGCTCGGCCTGCTCGTGCCCCACATCGTCACCGCCAAGGATGGCGAAGTGACCGAGCTTGATGCCGAACCACGCACGATCCAGACGCCTTATGGGGATCGCTCCGGTGTCGTCATCGAGCCGTGGCTGACCGATCAATGGTATGTGGACGCCGCGACGCTGGCCAAGCCCGCCATCGAGGCCGTTCGCTCGGGCGCTATCGAGATTGTGCCCAAGACCTGGGAGAAAACCTACTTTAACTGGATGGAGAATATCCAGCCCTGGTGCGTGAGCCGCCAGCTTTGGTGGGGGCACCGGATTCCGGCTTGGTTCGATGAAGACGGCAATGTCTTCGTCGCGGAGAGTGAGGAAGAAGCGCAGGCGCAGGCTGGCAACCGCAAGCTGAGCCGCGACGAGGACGTCCTCGACACATGGTTTTCCTCCGCCCTGTGGCCCTTCGCCACATTGGGCTGGCCGGACGAAAATCACCCCTCCCTTTCAAGGGAGGGGCCGGGGGTGGGTGTCGCGCAGCGATCTGAACCGTTGCAAGACACCACCCCAACCCCTCCTCTGAAGAAGAGGGGCTTATTAGAGAAGCACTACCCCAACGATCTCCTCGTCTCCGGCTTCGACATCCTCTTCTTCTGGAACGCCCGCATGGCAATGCAGGGCATCCATTTCATGAAGGATGTTCCCTGGAAGCGCATGTATCTCCACGGCCTCGTCCGCGCGGCAGATGGCCAGAAAATGTCCAAATCCAAGGGCAATGTCGTCGATCCGCTTGGCCTCATCGATCAATATGGCGCCGATGCGCTGCGCTTCTTCATGGCCGCGATGGAGAGCCAGGGTCGCGACGTGAAGATGGATGAGCGCCGGGTCGAGGGCTATCGCAACTTCGCAACCAAGCTGTGGAACGCCGTCCGCTTCGCCCAATCCAATGGCATCACAGCCAGCGCTAGCGTCGCCGCGCCCGCCGCCACGCATGCCGTGAACAAATGGATCATCGGCGAAGTCGTCAGCACGCTCGCCGAACTGGACAAGGCGATGGCGGACCTGCGCTTCGATGCCGCCGCCAACGCGATCTACCATTTCGTGTGGGATCAGTTTTGCGACTGGTATCTGGAGCTTATCAAGGGCCAGATCGATGATGAGACCAAGGCCGTCGCGGGCTGGGTGATCGATCAGATCCTCGTCATGCTCCACCCCTTCATGCCGTTCATCACGGAAGAGCTATGGCACGCGCAGGGCAAGCGGCCCTATGATCTCATCGTCGCGCAATGGCCCGCCCCCGGCGGCGCTATCGATGCACAGGCAGGCGCTGAGATCGACTGGCTGATCCGCGTGGTGAGCGAAGTGCGCGCCGCACGATCGGAACTGGGCGTGCCCCCCGGCGCCAAGCTCAACGCGATCATCAATGAGGCGAGCGCACAAACCCGCACCCGCCTCGAGCAACTTGCCCCCGCGCTTCGTCGCCTCGCGCGGCTGGAGGGCTGGACCTTCGATGGCGCGGCAATCGGCGGCGCAGCGCAGGTCGTGGTCGATGAAGCCACCTTCGTCCTCCCGCTCGAAGGCGTGATCGACATCGCCGCTGAACGGGCTCGGTTGACAAAGTCCCTTCATGCCGCGCAGAAGGAAGCCCAGTCGCTCCAAGGGCGCCTCGCCAATCCGGCCTTTGTCGAGAAAGCGAAGCCCGAGGCGGTCGAGAAAGCGCGTGCTGATCATGCGGAGAAAGCTGCCGAGGCCGAACGGCTGGAGGCTGCGCTCACCCGGCTCGGCCAGGGATAAAAGCTGCGGATAAGAGCTGGGGAAGATGAGCGAATCACTGCCATTGCGCCGCGAGGGCGAGCCTTCCCCACCCTCCTCCATTGATATGATGGATGAGGATATGGCCGAGGGCATGGCCTATGAGGCTGGCCCCAAAAATATTCGCGGTGCGCGCGATCTCACGACCGGGCCGCTGTTCACCACACTGCTGCTCTTCACGCTGCCAACGTTGGCCTCCAACATCCTGTGGTCGCTCAACGGGTCGATCAGTTCGCTGTGGGTCGCGCATTTTCTGGGTGATGCCGCGCTTGCCGCCACGGCCACCGCCAACATGATCATGTTCCTCATGTTCTCGGTCATCTTCGGCTTTGGCATGGCGGCCAATGTGCTGGTGGGGCAAGCCTTTGGGCGCGGCGATCTCACCGCAGCACGCACGGCTTTTGGCGGCGCGGCGGGCTTCTGCCTGCTCGCAACCATCGTCATCGCCTTCGCCGGTTTCCTGTGGTCAGAGCCCATATTGGCGATGCTCTCCACCCCGCCGGAGGTGTTCCGCCTCGCCAAGCTCTATCTTCATTACACCTTCTTCGGCCTGCCAGCGGCGATGATGTTCATCATGGTCATGTCCGGCCTGCGCGGCGGTGGCGATGCGACGACGCCGCTTTGGTTCATCATCATGACGCTGGTGCTGGGCACGGCGCTCAATCCGATTTTCATCCTCGGTATCGGCCCCGCGCCGCAGATGGGCATTGCAGGCTCCGCCTTCGCCAACGCGATCGCCAGCTATGTTAGCCTCGCTGCGATGATCGGCTATATCTACAAGCGCGATCTGCCGCTGCGCCTGCGCGGCGCTGAGCTCCGCTATCTCAAGCCCAATCGCGCGCTGATGAAGGTGATCCTCGGGCGTGGCTTGCCGATGGGCATTCAGATGGTCGTCATGTCCCTCTCCACGCTTGTCATCATCGGCTTTGTGAACCGCGAGGGCACGATGACCGCCGCCGCCTTCGCCGCCGCGCTGCTCTTGTGGAATTATCTCCAGATGCCCGCAATGGCCGTGGGCGGCGCCGTGACGGCCACCGCCGCACAGAATATCGGCGCGGAAAAATGGGATCGGGTGGACCGCACAACCTATATCGGCATGGGCATCACGCTGGCGATCAGCGGCGCACTCATCGGCCTGCTCACGCTGTTCGAAAGCCAGATCCTCGGCCTGTTCCTTGAGGGCGGCGGCGAGGCGATCGCCATCGGCGTCCACATGATGGACATTGTGAACTGGAGCTACCTCATCTTCGGCGTCACCATGATGATGTTCGCCACCATGCGTGCCAATGGCATTGTGCTGGCCCCACTCGTCATCCTCACCGTGTCGCTCTTCTTCGTGCGCATCGGCTTCTATTATCTCAGCTACCCGATCATCGGAATCGAGGGCCTTTGGTGGAGCTTCACCTTCAGTTCGGCGGTCGCGCTGCTATTGGCATGGCTCTATTATCGCTTCGGCAAATGGCGCTCCGTGCGGCTGGTCGTGCCCGCCAAGCAGGGAGCAAAAGCCGCATGAAAGTCCTCGTGACAGGCGGCGCGGGCGGCATCGGCCTTGCGATTGCACAGCGCTTTGTGGCTGACGGCGCGCAAGTGCTGATCTGCGATGTGGATACTGCCGCGCTCGATCAGGCCGTTGCCGCGATGCCCGGCCTGCTGGCTGTGCCCTGCGATGTCTCGGATGTGGCGCAGATCGACACCCTGTTCGAGGCCGTCACCGATCATCTCGGCGGACTGGAAGTGCTCGTCAACAATGTCGGCATTGGCGGCCCGACAGCACCCGCCGATGAGCTTTCCGGCGAGGATTGGCGCCGCGTGCTGGATATCAACCTCACCGGCACGTTCGAGGTCACCCGCCGCGCCATCCCCCTGCTCAAGCAGAGCGCGGGGACGATCATCAACATGTCCTCCGCCGCCGGGCGTTATGGCTACCCCAACCGCATCGCCTACTCGACCACCAAATGGGGCCTCATCGGCTTCACCAAGACGCTGGCGATGGAGCTTGGCGCCTATGACATTACGGCCAATGCCATCCTCCCCGGCGCGGTCGGCGGCGAGCGGTTCGACCGGGTGATCGCGGGCCGCGCGGATGTGAGCGGGCGCAGCTTTGAGGAGGAAGTGTCGCTCGGCCTCGCCTCCCAATCCCTCAAGCGCATCGTCCCGCCAAGCCATGTCGCGGATCTCGCCCTGTTCCTCACCACGCCTGCGGGCCGCTCCTTCTCCGGCGCCGCCCTGCCTATCGATTGCGATCTCCAGCACGGCTAAGGCAGCGGTTCGGGGCGGGCCATTGCAGATCGGCAGCGCATTCCTACATCTGGTTCAACATCTTTTCTCAAGGAGTTGAGTAAGTTGAACGGAATGAAGACGGCCATGCTGCTCTCGGCGCTCACCGCGCTGTTCATGAGCCTGGGCTATATGTTCGGCGGTGCAGGCGGCGCAATGATCGCACTGGTGGTGGCTGCGGGCATGAACCTGTTCACTTATTGGAATGCCGACAAGATCGTCCTGCGCATGCACAATGCGCGCGAAGTAGACATGAGCAGCGCCCCGGATTTCTACCGCATGGTCCGTGATCTCGCCCGCAACGCCAATCTGCCCATGCCGCGCGTCTATATCGTGGAAGATCCCAGCCCCAACGCTTTCGCCACGGGCCGCAACCCGGAGAATGCCGCTGTCGCCGCCACCACCGGGCTTATCGCGATGCTGGACCGCGATGAAGTCGCCGCCGTGATGGCGCATGAGCTTGGCCATGTCCGCAACCGCGATACGCTGGTCATGACCATGGTCGCCACCATCGCCGGCGCCATCTCCATGATCGCCAATTTCGCGCTCTTCTTTCGCGGAGGGAACGGCAACAACCCCATCGCCGCGATCCTCGCCGTCATCGTCGCGCCCTTCGCCGCCATGATCGTGCAAATGGCGATCAGCCGCACCCGCGAATTTGGTGCGGACAAAGCGGGTGCCGAAATCAGCGGCAACCCCCGCGCGCTGGCCTCTGCGCTCGCGAAAATCTCCGGTGCAGCCCAGCGCCGCCCGACACAGGCCGTCGCGCAGAACCCCGCCGCCGCCCAGCTCTACATCGTGCCAAGCCGCGTGTCGGACATGTTTTCCACCCACCCGGCGACCGAAAAGCGCATCGCCGCGCTCCACGCCATGAGCCCGGCTGACATGCCGCCGCCCGCGACTGTACGCCGCGCCCGCTCCGCCCTCGATCCATTGGGGCGGCAATAAGCCATGACTGTTCCGCCAGACGCCGCCCTCATCGAACAGCTTGCCCGGCAAGCCATCGCCGCCATGCCGGCCCTGTTCCGCCAGCATCTCGAAGGCGTCGCTATCCAGATCGACGATTTCGCCACACCAGAGGTGCTGCAGGACCTAGGCATTGAGGATGCATGGGAATTGACCGGGCTCTATGAGGGCCACGCCATGACGCAGCAAAGCGTCTGGTCCTCAGGCGATCTGCCGCCCGTCATCCGCCTCTACCGCAAGCCCTTGCTGGCCGAATGGGTGGAAACCGGCGTCGCGCTCGATGCGCTCATCTCGCACGTCATCGTGCATGAGGCGGGCCATCATTTCGGATTTTCCGATGATGACATGCACGCCATCGAGGATGAAGCCTAGGCAGCGTGGAATCGACATTGCACACATCGCTCCCCTCCTCTTCAGAGGAGGGGCCGGGGGTGGTGGCGATGCGCAAGCATCGCACGTTCGCCCGCTCATGCCAATGTTGTCGCACCACCCCAACCCCTCCTCTGAAGAGGAGGGGCTTACGACCGCTTCCCACCCTTTTCTGTCGTTCGGCGATCCGAACCTCCCCCCAAAGCGGACATTTTCGCACCCTCGAATTTGATCACACTGCCTAAGCTCGGCGAATCAACGCCCCTGATTGCGCCAGCGATTGATCGTCCGCTCCAATATCTCTTCTTCACCACCAGTCTGACGCCACAACTCCGAGAAAACCGGATCAGCCGAGGCCGGACGGCGCGCCGCTTCCAGATCGTCAAACGCCACGCGGATCGGCACGGTCACACCCTCGCCGCACACGATGCACTCGCGATTGCGCAGCGCAGGGATCGCATCGAGAAAGCCGCGCGATCCTTCCGGCATCGCCGCCTTCACGAAATGCTGATCGCGCTCATTGTTGAGGCGCATGGTGATCAGCGTGCCGCACTGGGAGAGCACGCCCTCGGCCAAATCGGACGGGCGCTGCGTGATGAGGCCCAGCGACACGCCATATTTGCGGCCCTCCTTGGCGATGCGCTCCAGAATTTTGCGCACGGACTGCCCCTCGCCCACCGTGCTGGAGGGGATGTAGCGATGCGCTTCCTCACACACGAGGAGGATCGGCTTTTGCGCCTCATCGCGCGACCAGATGGCATAATCGAAGATCAGCCGCGCCAGCACGGACACGACGACATGCGTAATCTCGGACGGCATGGCCGAGGTATCGACAATCGAAATCGGCTTGCCCTGCGCGGGCAGGCGGAAGACCTTGGCGAGGAAGGCGTGCATGGAGTCTGCCACCAACATGCCGGAGAACATGAAGCTGAAGCGCGGGTCCGCCTTGATCTCGTCAAGCCGCGTGCGCAGCCGCAAATAGGGCAGCGTGTTGGTGCTCTTGTCGAGCTTGCCCATTTCATTGCCGAGGATCGCGGTGAGATCGGAAAGCAGATAGGGCACCGGCGAATCCACCGTCAGCCGCCCAATGCCTTCCGCCAGCCGATTGCGCGATCGCGCCGCCAGCAGGCATTTGGCAAGGATGTCGCAATCCTGCGCCCGCTCCGGGCCTTTGGACGTGACGAACACTTCGCAATGTTCTTCAAAATTCATCAGCCAATAGGGCAGCTCTAGATTGCCCGCATCATAGACCGCGCCATTATTGGCGAAGGCCGATCCATATTCGCCATGCGGATCGATCATCACGATATGGCCCTGCGGCGCCATGTCACAAATGCGGTGCAAAATGAGCGCTGCCGAGGTCGATTTGCCGGTGCCGGTGGAGCCGAGCAGCGCGAAATGCTTGCCCAGAAATGTGTCGATCAGCAGCGATGCGCGGGTGTTCGAGGTGGGGTAAACCATGCCGATCTCGATGCGGGATTCCTCACTGGAGGCGTAAATCTCCTGCATGTCGCTGTTCGAGACGGGGAAGATCTGCGTGCCCGGCACCGGAAAACGCGTGACGCCGCGCCGGAAGCGGAAGATGCGCCCGGTCAGCTGCTCCTGATCGCCCTCACCGATGAAATCGACATCGGCGACGATATGCGTGGACGAACGGCTATCGAGCGCGAGTGTGCGGACACTAGCGACCAGCCAGCAAGCGCCGACACGCATCTTGATCTGGCTGCCGACCTGCCCACCCATCGCGACACTCGGGTCACTATGGCCAGCGAGCGCGGCCATCGCGGCGATATCCAGCATGATCTTGGCCGACCCGCCGGAAATGGCGGACACCATGCCGATATCTGCATCGGACGGGCGGCGATGGGGCGCAGGCGCGTGGACTGCATCCATCGAGACGGGCTGCCCATCAAGGCCCTTGCCTGTGATATAGTTCACGCGATCTCGCTCCCGCCATTCTCAACAGACGAGGCCTATCAAACAGGGGTAAACAAATGCCTGCGCCGGAGGGCCGCAAGGCGCGCTTCTCAGACCTTCATGCGTCCGCCGACGAAGCCCGCAAACATGCCCATCGAGAGCGCGAGCGACACGGCGACCAGCCCGTAAAGAATGCCATTCTCCTGCGCGAACACGCCGATCGCCCGCTCGAAGCCGGTCTTGTGCACCTCAATCTCGCGCACTGCGGCGGCGAGCACCCGGCCATCCTGCACAAGGAATGTCTCCGCCGTATAGGTGCCCGTCACCACGCGCGCGGAGAGCGGCAGGCGCGCGCGATACAGCACGCCATCGGTAATCTCGACCGCGCGGGGCGCTTCCACATACAGCCCGTCGCGGATCTTCAGGTCGTTCAGCCCCTTGGCGAAGCGGCCAATCTCATCGGTATCACTGAACGAGGCTGGCGAGAGCTGCAGCTTGTTGAGCCCCAACTCGTAAATCGCTGCCGTGCGCTCATCGACCAGCTGATCGATAGGCTTGGAGGATGCGACCGCGTAAAAGCTTGGCGCAGAGCGGAAATCGATGCTGTCCCTATTCACCCAAATGCCTGCCACTTTGGCCTTCTCGCGCAGGGTGATCGGCTGGCTCGGCCCCTTGAGCACCACGATGATATCGGTCGGCTTATCCGGCAGGCGCCCGCCCGGATGCAGGATCGCGCCGAACAGCAGCAGCTCGGCCCCGGTGAAGCTGAACCGGATTTCCACCGTGCGTTGCGACACGTCCGGCACAAGCTGCGGCGCCTCGCGCTGCGCAAGCGCCGCTGGCCCAGCGCCCAGCACACAGGCAACCGCGATGAGACTGCGCAGCGCCCTCATTGCACCACCACGGAATAGATATCATCAGGCCGCCAGCCCAGCCCCAGCGCCATGCGCAGCGCGACGATGAGCACGATGAAGGCCAGCGCCACGCGCAGATATTCAGGCCGCAGCTTCATGGAGAGCCGCCCGCCGACCTGCGCGCCGATCACGCTGCCGATGAGCAGCAGAAAGGCCAGCACCAGATCGATCGCCCGCGTCGTGGTGGCGTGCACCATCGTCGTGAACATCGTCACGAACAATATCTGGAAGAGCGAAGTGCCGATGACCAGCTGGGTCGACATGCCGATGATGTAGAGCATCGCGGGCACCAGAATGAACCCACCGCCCACGCCCATCAGCATGGTCATGATGCCGGAGAAGATGCCGAGCAGCAGCGGCGCCAATGGCGAGATATAGAGTCCCGAGGAATAGAAGCGCCAGCGCAGCGGCAGGGCGGCGACCAGCGGATGATGCCGCCGCTTGCGCGCTACGGGCCGTTCACCGCGCCGCGCCATGATGAGCGCGTGGATCGATTCGCGCGCCATGAGGATGCCGATCGACCCTAGCATCAGCACATAGAGGATGCCGATCACCGTATCGATCTGGCCGACACGTTCCAGAAAGCGGAAGATGAACGCGCCGATGACAGCACCAATCGCGCCACCGGCAATCATCACGCCGCTCATCCGCAGATCGATCGTCTTGCGACCGAAATGGCTGAAAACGCTGGAGACGCTCGCGCCCATCACTTGCGTGGCGGAGGATGCGACGGCGACCGTGGGCGGAATGCCATAGAAGATCAGCAGCGGCGTCGTCAGAAATCCGCCGCCCACCCCGAACATGCCGGAGAGCAAGCCCACCAGGCCGCCGAGCCCGATAATCACGAGCGCGTTCACCGACATGTTGGCGATCGGCAGATAGATGTCCATTAGATGCTCGGTAGTCGCAAAGCGGGCGCGCCAAAAGGGCCGAGCGCGCTATTCGATCAAAAATCGCTCACCAGCGTGATGGCAGCCCCACTGGAAGGCCGCGCCTGCCCCGCGATGCGCGCGCGATATTCCGCCGAGAGCCGCACTGATGTGGGACCGATGGGCACGCGCACGCGCAGCTCCGGGCCGATGTCGAGCCGCTCGACCCCCGGCTGCGCACTGCCCGATATCGCGCCGCCGATGGTGACATCCCAGCCTGTCGATGCGGGCCGCAAGCGATAGCCAATGCTGCTCTTGCCATCGATGAACGCATCGCCCCCCGGCAGACCGACAATGCCTGCCTGCACATAGCCATCCACCTCGACGTTTGGCGCAATCTCGCGCGGGTTGAGGCCGCCTGCCACCAGCAGCGCAAAGCCATTGCGCCCGCCCGGCCCGATGCGTTGGCGGCGCTCAGCCAGCACCGAGAAAGGCAGGCTGCCAGCGCGCAATGCAACACCCAGCGCCGCTTCCTCCGATGACAGCCCCGTCAAAGCCCGGCTGACCCGACCATAAAGGCTGAAACCCTCCCCAAGCCGATAATCCAGCCGCGCACCCATTTGCGATCCGCCGAGCAAAGGCGCTTGCACAGCGCCGCGCCCCACCTCGGGTCGCCACAACAGCCATGCCGTGCCGGACCAGCGCTTGGCGGACCGGAATGGGGCGATCTTTGCCGAAGGTGCAATGTGAGGTTCGTGCTGCACGGGACTAGCGAGAGGGGCAATAATGGCCTCACTCAAACGCGCCCCCGCCGGATTGTTTTGGGCGGCAGAAGATAACCCAGCGCCGCGCCGCTCCACGGCCTGTGCATAAGGCCGCCATGCCATCGCCGCAGCAAGCTCCACCACGCCCGGCTCGGGCAACAACCTAAGCTGCCGCTCAGCCACCGGCTTTGCCGACCAGCCCCGCGCCGCCACAGCGCCCATATCCGGCGCGTTCCACATCGGGCTCATCAGCATGCCTGCCCGGATGCACACCCAGCCGCCCAGAAACCAGCCGAGGAAGCGCAGCGGACGGCCACCCCCGCCGCTCATGCGCCCGGCTCCACCGCCTGATCAGGAAAGCGATGCGCGGTCTTGTCCCAAACCAGCGCCGTTCCCCGCAGATGGCGGATGTAGAGCGTCACGGCCCGCCGCGCCGCCATCATCGCGATGACATTGCCGATGAAGGTGCGGGGCACGGACCGCAGCGCCTCGATGGCGCCATAAGCGCGCCATACAAAGGCAGCGCGGACCAGTAACCGCCAGCCGAGCAGCAGGATGGTAAGGCTCATCACCGTCGAAAGCGCGGGTGGCAGGGCCGGCGCCTCACGCAGCAACGCATAGTCGATCATCAGCACGATGCCCGCCAGCGCCAGCCCGAGATAAGCGGCAAGCAGGATCACCGCCGCCAGCGCCGCGCGCCGATCTCGCACCCGCATCCAGCGCTCGTGCCAGGGACCATTCCAGCCAAGCCGATCCCATCCGGCCAGCGCAATGCCCACCGTCCAGCGCGCCTTCTGCCGCACCGCTGCTTCCAGCGTGTCGGGGAAATATTCGCGCGTCGCGATGAGCTCGCCCTGCGCATCGCGCATCCGCACCAAGATGCCGCGCCCACCGGCATCACCCAAACGAAGCCCAAGCTCATAATCCTCGGTCAGGCTGCTCGCATCGAAGGGCCGCTCGCCCCGCTCCGCCGCGAGCGCGCCCAGCGCCTGCCGGTTGAACCCGCAGCCAACGCCCGCCGATGGCATGGCCGACCCAAGCGCCTCGCGCACCGTCAGCGCCTTGGCATGCGCCTCGGCAAACTCATCGCAATAATGGCCAGCGATCCAGCGCGAGCGGCTGGAAACGAGCGGCAGCACCGGCAACTGCACCAAGGCAAAACGCGGCGCGAGCATCCCGATGAGGCGCAGTGAATCGCGATGGATGACATCCTCCGCATCATGCAACACCACGACCAGCACAGCGCGCCCTTCACGCGCCTCCCAAGCCTGCATCGCCCGCCATAGCTGGTTCAGGCAATCGGCCTTGGTGGTCGGCCCGGCCAGCGGATTGGTCACCAGATTGATCCGCCCCCGGCCCACCCCATCTGCAAGATCAGAGACGATCCGCAGCGTCGCTCCATCATTGGGATAAGCGCCGACGAAGATCTGCATATCCTCGCCCGCCCATTTCTCCAGGCAGCCGCTCAGCATCTGCCCGATCACTGCGGACTCGTCCCAGGCGGGCACGAAGATCGCAATCGGCCCCGCTGCGCCCGGCGGCGGCAAATCCTGCGCGGTCATGCGCGTGATGCGCGAGTAGATAGCAAGCGAGCGCCAAAATCGCCTCACCACATAGATGGCGTCGATCAGCAGATCATCCAGCCCGCCGATCAGCAGGCCAATCCCGGCAAAAAGCAAAAGCTCATTGCGCAGCAGTTCGAGCACCGCGATGGTCGAAATCATGAGCCCCCTTAGCGGCGCACCCCCGCGCCGTCCCCAGAGGGATAAATGTCCTCAAGCCATGCTGCCACGCAAGAGAATTAACCTGGGTTAATTTTCGGAATAGGCAGATTATGTGCCAAAATGGACATTAGGCCCGGTCAAACTGCCCGGTGGAGCGTCGCCTTAGGCCTTTGCCACAGTCCCGGCGAGCGGCGGGTTGGCTGATAAAGCGCCGCACGCCGGGCCGCCTGCACGGATGAGCGCGCCACCCAGCCAAGCTTCTCAGCCTTGGATGTAAAGATCCGCGCCTCAAGCGATGCGCCCGGATCGGCCACCACACGCCGCGCAATCCCGCCATAAATCCCCGCCGCCGCCAGCACGGCCCATGCCGAGCGAAAGGCAAGCGCGGGGGCGCCTTGCCGGGCGCTTGCCTCATAATGCTCGGCCAGCGCTGCGGTGCGATGGGCAAGTGCCGCCAGCGCCGCGCGATGCCGGGGCGCCATCATGTCAGCCGGGTCGATGCCCTTTTCCACCAGCCAGTCGCGCGGGAGATAATGGCGCCCTGCCGCTGCATCCTCCGCAATATCGCGCGCAATATTAGCGAGCTGGAACGCCAGCCCCAGGTCGCAAGCGCGGTCCAGCGTCGCCTCGTCGGCGGGATCGACACCCATCACGATCGCCATCATGCAGCCCACCGCCCCGGCCACATGGTAGCAATAGCGCAACAGATCATCCTGCGTCTGCGGCCGCCACCCAGCAGCGTCGAGCGCAAATCCCTCGATCAGATCGTCCATATAATGGCGCGGAATGGCCGCCTCTAGCGCCACCAAAGCGCCACCTGCAAAGGCCGGGTCATCCAGCCCCGCCTTACCGGCAAGCGCGCGCTCCGTGCGGACGCGGATTTCCTCAAGCCGTGCCATCGGATTATCCGTCGGCTGCATCGTGCCGCCATGATCCTGTCCATCGGCAATGTCATCGCACACCCGGCACCAGGCATAGAGCAGCCAGGCGCGCTCCCGCGTGACGGGATCGAACAGGCGCGAGGCCGTGCGAAAACTTTTGGACCCCCGCGCAATGCTATCGCGGGCATGGGCAACGAGCGCGGGCCGAATGTCGCTCATGTCACAATCTGGCGCTCTTCATCGCGAAGATCGTTTCATGCGGCTGATAGGCAGCCATTGCGTCGAGCAAATCATCCACATTATCGCGGTGGATCAGGATGTTCGCATGAGGCTGGCGAATGAAGCCCGTGCTGATCATATGCTGGTTGAAACCAATCAGCTGATCGTAAAAACCGCCCACATTCAGCAACCCAACCGGCTTGTCATGATAGCCAAGCTGCGACCAGCTAACCGCCTCCCACAGCTCATCCATCGTGCCGACACCGCCCGGCAGCGTGATGAACCCATCGCACAGGCTGGTGAACAGCGCTTTGCGCGTGTGCATATCCGGCACGACATGCAGCTCGGTCAGGCCCTGATGCGCCACTTCGGCAGCCACCAGCGCCTCGGGAATGACGCCAATCACCTCGCCGCCCGCCGCCATCGCAGCGTCCGCAACCGCGCCCATCAAGCCAACCTTGCCGCCGCCATAAACGACTGTGATGCCGCGCGTGGCCAGCGCCGCACCGATATCTCGCGCCGTCTGCATATAGATGGGATCAGCCGGTGTGGCCGACCCGCAGTAAATCGCGATACGACGCAACGCCCTCATTTCAAATCCTCCAGCATCAGCGCCGCCGTCGCCCGCGCCGAACCAACCACGCCTGGAATGCCCGCGCCCGGATGGGTGCCAGCGCCGGTGAAGTAGAGATTGTTGATCACATCATCGCGATTATGCGTGCGGAACCAGGCGCTCTGCGTGAGCAAAGGCTCAAGGCTGAAGGCACTGCCCAGATGCGCGTTGAGATCATGCGTGAAATCCGTCGGCGCATAGGAGAATTGCACCTTGATGCGCGATTTGATGTCCGGGATCAGCCGCTTCTCAATCTCGGCCAAAATGCGATTGGTGAGGATCGGCCCCACCTGATCCCAATCCACCGGCAGCTTGCCCATGTGCGGCACGGGGGCCAGCGCATAGAATGTCGAGTGGCCCGGCGGCGCCATGTCCGGATCGGTCACGGTCGGGTGGTGCAGATAGAGCGAGAAATCCTCGGCCAGCACGCCATGATCGAAAATGTCGGTCAGCAACTCGCGATAGCGCGGGCCGAACAGGATCATGTGATGCGGGATGCCCGGCCATGTGCCCTCGATGCCGAAATGCACCACGAACAGGCTGGGGCTCCAGCGCTTGCGGGCCAGCTTACGCCCCTGCCGTTCACCGCGTGGATGATCGCCCAAAAGCTCTGCATAGCTGTGCATGATATCGGCATTGCTCGCCACCGCATCGGCATCGATCCGCAGGCCCGAGCGGGTGGTGACGCCGCTCGCGCGGTCGCCTACCGTCTCGATCTTCACGACCGGATCGCCACAGATCAGCGTGCCGCCCAGCCGCTCAAAATGCGCCACCATGCCGCTCACCAGCGCATTGGTGCCGCCCTTGGCGAACCACACGCCGCCATCCTTCTCCAGCTTGTGGATGAGCGCATAGATGGCGCTGGTCGTCATCGGATTGCCGCCCACCAGCAGCGTATGGAAGGAGAGCGCCTGCCGCAGCTTCTCATTCTTCACAAAGGTCGAGACCATGTCATACACCGATCGCCACGCCTGATATTGGACGAGGGACGGCGCCGCCTGCAGCATCGATTTGAAATCGAGGAAGGCGACATGGCCTAGCTTCTCATAGCCCTCCTTATACACGCCCGCGCTATAGGTGAGGAAGCGCTGATAGCCCGCGACATCGGCAGGATCGAGCTTGGCGATCTCCGCATTAAGCGCGGGATCATCATTGGAATAATCGAAGTTCGTGCCATCGGGCCAATTGAGCCGATAGAAAGGCGAGACCGGCAGCAGCGTGACGTCATCTGCCATGTCATGGCCCGACAAGCGCCACAGCTGGGCAAGGCAATCCGGGTCCGTAATCACAGTCGGCCCGGCATCGAAGGTATAGCCCTCCTTGCGCCACACATAAGCGCGGCCGCCGGGCAGATCACGCCCCTCGACGATGGTGGTGGCGATGCCAGCGGATTGCAGGCGCAGCGCGAGCGCCAATCCGCCGAACCCGGCGCCGATGATGACGGCTTTCTTCATCTGTGGGACGCTCCTAAAGCGGTGATGGCGCGACCGATCGGCACGGGGGGCTTGCCGGTCAACAGGCGCAATTTATCAAAAAATGTGGATTGGCCGGCATAGAAGCGGCCGATCAGATCGGGGTTCAGACGGTAGAAACGCGCCATCACCCGCCAACGTTCCGCAGGCTCGGCAGCACGGAACAACATGGTCGCGAGCATCCGGTAAAAGCCCTGCCCACGCCAATGCGCCATCGCCCGCGCACGCATGGCGTCATGCAAGGCGGGGCCGGAAAGATCGCTCATCGCCGCGATCGCCAGCGCATTGCGCACCGCGATAGGCAGCGAATAGCCGGTGAGCGCATGGAAGAAGCCGCCATTCAGGCCAGCCTTGGCGACACCGGGCGCGCGCTGATCCCAATAAGCCGCAATGTCCCCGCCCATGCAGACCGGCAGCACGCCAGTTTCGCTATGGCCGCGCGGCGCGCCTGCCCAGCCCTGCGCGGCGGCATAGTCTGCAATCCGCGCGCTGAGCGTCGGCGCATCAAGCGCCGCACCATCGGCATAATAGGTATCCTCGATGAACAGCTCGGTGGCTGAGAGCGGCAGCGTATAAACGAACCGATAGCCATCAAGCTGATCGACCGTCGCATCCATGATGATCGGCTCGGAGAGGCCATGCGGTTGCGCACAGGCCCAGCTGACGCCCACGAATTTTTGCCACCCCAGATCCAGCGGCGAGGTATCGCCCATCCCGCGCGCATCGATCACGCCCTTGGAATCGATCACGCGCCCATCGGCCAGCGTGACGGACTGCGGGGTGAGGGCGTTAGCTGCGGCATCGAACAGCAAATCGCCCTCCGGCATGGCACGGTGAAGCAAAGTGCCGAGCCGCTCGGTCGTAATGCTCGCATAGCTGCGCCCAATGCGGCGCTCCTGATTAGGGAAACGCAGCTGATGCCCACCCCAACTATGCACGATCAACGGCTCGATCAGCCAGCGATCCTGTGGCGCAACATCAGTCTCAAAGCAGGACCAGACATGGTTGCCCCCCGCATGCCGTGCTTCCTCGATCACGACGGTCCGCAGCTCGGGTCGCCGGGCACGCAACGCGAGAGCAATAAGCCCCCCCGCAAGGCCGCCGCCGACGATGGCGAGATCGATGGGTCTGGATGCGCTCACGGCTGCAGCGTTAGCCGAGGTGGCGGGGAATGGATAGGTGTGGGGTGGAGATTTGGAGCTGTTGTTTCGCAATGTGAGGTGCCTGCTGGTTGCTCCTGCCGCCAAGCACCGGACGCTAGGTTACGCGCGGTTCCTCAACCTCATAGACCAGCAAATCTCGATCCCCGATACCGAGGGCTGGCCAGGCTGCGCGCCACTCAGCGATATGTGCAGAGGCGAAATGTCGATCGAGCGACGCCTGATCGGTCCAGCGCTCCTTCACATGGATGAGGCCCGGAACGAAAACATCCTCAGCATAGCCATATTCCAGACAGCCTTCCTCAGCCCGGCTCGCGTCTGCCATGCGCCGCATGACAGGACGAGCCTTCTCCATGTTCGATGCAGGCAGGCGCACAGTTCCGATGATGAGTAGCATAGGGCTGACTTATAACTGCCGCAGCGGATTGCAAAGACACTCGCTGTTGTGAGCGGCTGACCTTCTCCCTGAGGGAGAAGGATACGCAGCCTTGCCGCCGTCAGGTGGCTAGGCACAGTTGGATGAGGGCGCGCGCGATCCTGCGGCCAGGATCCCCTCGCCCGACTCCGACTAGGCAGCAAGCTGCCAAGTCTGCGCAGCCCTCTCCCAAGGGAGAGGGTTTGAACTATACCCCACCCCGCATGTTTCCATTCCACCCGGCACAGCCTATAGCCCGCCAATGACTGGCTGGCCGCTCATCCTTGCATCCATGTTCGCGATGACACTCATCATCGCGGTGCGCTATGCGCTGTCGAGCGGGGGCTTTGCGCTGGCGACGCGGCTCACGCGGCCCGGGCTTTATGCGGGCATGAGCAAGCAGATTGGCAGCGAGGTGCGCTGGTCGCTGCTCTCCGCGCTCATCTTCGGCCTGCCAGCCGGGCTGGTCGCCTGGGGCTGGCAAAACCGGGGATGGACGCAAATCTACACCGATGTGCAGGCCTTTCCGCTCTGGTATCTGCCTGTTTCCGTGCTGCTTTATCTGATCGCGCACGATACATGGTTCTACTGGACGCATCGCTGGATGCATCGCCCGGTGGTGTTCCGCACCGTCCATGCCGTGCATCATGCCAGCAAGCCGCCCACCGCCTGGGCCGCGATGAGCTTCCACCCGTGGGAGGCGATCACTGGCGCGGTCGTCATCCCGGTCCTCGTGTTCGTCATCCCCATCCATGTCGCCGCGCTGGGCTTTGTGCTCACCATCATGACCGTGATGGGCGTTACCAATCATATGGGCTGGGAAATGTTCCCGCGCTGGCTGGTGAATGGCCCGGCGGGGCGCCTGTTCATCACTGCCTCACATCATCAAAGGCATCATGAGCAATATCGCTGCAATTACGGGCTCTATTTCCGCTTCTGGGATCAGATGTGCGGAACGGACCGCGGGATCGCCGCCAATTTCGATGCGGCGCCGGACCAAAATACGGCCGCAAAGGCCATTTGAAGGGATTTCCATGACATGGACCAGTTTGAGCAGCGCGGCGCATGGAGCCGCCAAGGTGAGTCTGTGCGTGGCTGCCCTCGCGCTCGGGATGCCCGTGATGGCGAATGAGGACGCGGCGGGCGCTGCGTCGCCCACCAAAGCCCAGCTCACCATCCGCTTTGAGGGGCTACGCTCCAACAAGGGCCTGATGCGCGCCTGCATGACGCGCAACAAGGCCCACTTCCCCAAATGTGAGGACGATCCTGCAGCCTTCAAGGGCAGCGTGCAGGCGAGCAAGGATGCGCACATCCTGTTCAGCAATGTGCCGCCGGGCGATTATGCGCTGATGGTGATGCACGACGAAAACAGCAATGCCAAGCTGGATACGATGCTCGGCATCCCGCGCGAGGGCGTCGGCTTCTCACGCAATCCGCGCCTGCGCTTCGGCGCGCCGACCTATGATGCGGTGGTGTTCACCGTGCCCGCAGGCGAGAGCAGTACCGTCGTGAAGCTGCAATATTTCCTGTAAGCCGCTGAACGCCGGGCCGCCAAGCCCGGCGCTAAGGCAGCTTATTGAGCAGGCTTGGGCACGTTGCTCGTGCCAGGCGCCGGCTGAGCGGCAGCTGCACGACGTGCGGCCTCTTCCTCAGCCTTGGCCTGCACTTCGATCTGCGCCGATTCCGCGTCCAGATTGCCCAGCCGCTCCTCGCGCGCCTTCAACACGGCGTCGCTCCAGCTGCCACTGCCGAGAATTTTCTCGCGCTCTTCACGCGCCGCGCGGGCCATTTGCTGGAAGCACCCCGTAAAGCCGCCAGCGCCAGTAGGCGAGCAGCTCCCCGTGCCCTCCGCGCCGACATATTCGATCGATCGGGCGCGGTTGGCCCAGCTCTGCACGGCAGGGCTGTTCGGGTCCGTCCGCAATTCCTTGGGGATGCGGAAACGGTCATTGTCCGGCATGCGCGCGCACACGACGATCTCGTCACCCTCGCCCTTGGGGCATGGGTCTTCGCCATAGACGAAAACCTGCTTCACCTTCTCGGTATCCTGCGGGCCGGATGGCAGCGCGGCCTCCTGCGCGAAGGCAGCACCTGGCATCATGACGCCAAGGGAGAGAGCAAAGAGCAGAGCGCGCATGGAGAAATCTTCCTTATTCAGAACCGCTTGGTGAGGCCGATGGCGGCACGACAGCCGAGGCGGATCATGCCGAACAATAGCGGATAGGCGGGCGCAGATTCTGCGCCATGCGCAATCGCCGCGTCCCGATGTTCCACTTCCTCTGCACGGAAATCCGTGATCGCCTCGGAAAGTTCCGGGTCTTGCGTGCCGAGCGCTTCAAGCTGCTCGCCATAATGTTCGTCAATCTCGGTTTCGATCGCAGCCGTGCAGGCCATCGCCGCCTTAGGCCCAATGAGCGCCGTCGCCGCGCCAAGCGCAAAGCCCGCCACATGCCAAAAGGGCTGGAGCAAAGTAGGCCGCACGCCGCGCTGCGCCATCATTGCATCGAACTTCGCGCGGTGGCGCGCTTCCTGTGCAGCCATATGCGCGATGTTGCGGCTGATCGGGTGGCGATCCCCCAGCACGGCAAGCTGGCCTGCATAGATGCGGGTCGCGCCATATTCACCGGCCTGATCGACCCGCAACATGGACGCGCGATCCACAGCACGCTGACCGGGGCGCGGAGCGCTTGGGGTAGGCAAGCTCATGGACGGCTCCATTTGCGCACGAGGAGAATGGTCAACAGTGCGCCGCCAAGCGAGAAGATGGCATTGAAGCCCGCCAGCGAAATGCCGAACAAGGTGAACGGCGCCACATCACAGCGCACAAGCTTTGCCTGCATGATGGAATCCAGCATCGACTGGCCATCACCCTGGCTCATCGTGGTCGCGCAGGTGGTGAGCCCTTCCCACCAGCCATATTCCACTCCTGCATGAAAAGCGCCGATGCCGCCCGTCGTGGCAAGCGCCAGCGCCGAGAGCATCGTGAACGTCGCGCTCATCGGCGGATTGCGGCGCAGCGCGATCGCAGCCAGCGCGGCAAAGATCGCCGCCACGTGCGGCCAGCGCTGCCACATGCACATTTCGCAAGGGAACAGCCCACCAATATATTGCGATCCAATCGCGCCACCGAGCAGCGCCACCGGCACGAGTATGGCAGTCAGCCGGGCACGCGAAAGGGCTTGGTCACGCATCATGCTCAAGGCTTTTTCGGTGCCTTGCTGCCGGGCGCAGCGGCCATTTGTGGCTGTGCAGCCAGCCGCCCAAGCGTCTTGAGCGCATAATCGAGCTGGAAGTCCTCGACGCCCTTCTTCTTGAGATCTTCGGCGGTCGCGGTGAAGCGCGGATCCGTATTCACATCCGCCTCCAGCTCCTTGCGATCCAGCTTCGCCTCATTGATGAGGTGGCGGCGCAGATCGCTCTCGCGATATTTGGGGCGCTTGGCATAATCGGCGTCGGAAAGCTGCGGCACGAGGATGTCCGGCTCGATGCCGCCTTCCTGCACGGAGCGGCCCGATGGCGTGTAATAGCGCGCCGTGGTGAGGCGAAGCGCCGTATCCTCGGAGAGCGGCAGCAACGTCTGCACGCTGCCCTTGCCGAAGCTGCGCTCGCCCATGACGAGCGCACGGTGATGATCCTGCAGCGCGCCCGCGACAATCTCCGAAGCAGAGGCCGAGCCAGCATCGATCAGCACGATAATGGGCAGACCCTGCGCATCATCGCCGGGGCGAGCATAATAAGGCCGCGTGTCACCACGCAGGCGACCGCGCTGTGAGACGATCTCGCCCTTGTCGAGAAACGCGTCCGACACGCGCACGGCCTCATCCAGCAGGCCGCCGGGGTTGGAGCGCATATCGATGATATAGCCAATCGGCTTGCGGCCCAGTGATTTGTCGATGCTGCGGATCGCGCTCTGCACGTCCGCACCAGTGTCGGCGGAGAAGCTGACGATCTTGATGACGCCGACATTCTCCTTCACCTGCCATTTGACAGGCTGAATATCGATGATGGCGCGGGTCACATCCACGATCAGCGGCTCGTCACGGCCAGCACGGGCAATGGTCAGCTTCACGGCTGTGCCCGGCGCGCCGCGCATCTTCTCCACCGCTTCATCGAGCGAGCCGCCATAGATGAGCTTGCCATCGATATGCGTGATATAGTCGCCAGCCTTGATGCCAGCGCGGGCAGCAGGCGTATCATCGGTCGGCGCGATGACCTTCACCACGCCCTCTTCCATCGTCACGGAAAGGCCAAGGCCGCCATAATTGCCTTCGGTCTGCGTGCGCAAATTGGTGAAGGAGCGCGCATCGAGATAGGCGCTGTGCGGATCGAGGCTGGAGAGCATGCCTTCGATGGCGCCCTTGATCAGCGTCTCGTCATCGACCTTCTCGACATAGCTGGCGCGCACCCGCTGGAAGACATCCATGAACAGATCGAGCTGCTTGTAGGTCGCGCTCTCGCTCTCCGTCACGGCAGAGGTGGATGCGGGGATCAGCGCAATCGCGCCGAGGATCGCGGCGGAGCGGATCAGGAAGGTGCTGCGGGCGGCGGCCATTGCTTCGCTTTCGAACGAGATGTGATGAGCTGACCTATAGGAGCGATTATTCGGTCTGCCTAGCTTGGCGGGCATCTTGCCGGATCAAGCGTTACACTGCGGTGAACGGCTCAGCGCAAAAGCGCGGCAACGTCCACGGGGCGGTCCTGTCGCCGCAATTCCACCAGCAATCGCGGCTTGCCGGGGCCGGTCGCGCCGAGCGGATCGCCCTGCTCCACGCTCTCGCCAACCTGCGCGCCAACGCGGCCCAGATTGCCGATCAATGTGGTCCATCCGCCGCCATGCTCGATGATGATGATCTGCCCATAGCCGCGAAACGCACCCGCATAAGCGATGCGCCCGGCGGCGGGGGCCACGACCGTGGCCTTGGGGCCGGTGACGATGGTGAGGCCGCGCGCACGCACGCCGCCCTCGCTCACCTCGCCAAAGCCGGTGACGACATCGCCGACGGCAGGCAGGCGGTAGCGCGGTGCGGCATCGCCTGACGTATCGACAGCATCACTTTGGGCTTGCGGCGCGGCGCTGCCGGGGCGTGAAGGGCGCAGCATAGGGCCGGGCAATTGCAGCAAGGCATCGCGAATGACGCCGGCATCCTCGATCTGCTCCATGAGATCGCCAATGTCGCGCGCATCCTCGCCCATCGCCAGCGCCCGCTCAGTTTGCAGGCTGGCGCTCTGCCGCAGCGCGCGGGAGGCCAGCCGCTGGCGATTTTCCGCCAGAGCGAGCGTCTTTTGTTGAGCGGCGAGGCTGTCCTTCGCCTTGGCGAGCGCGAGCCGGGCACCCTCCGCACTGCGTCGCAGATCGGCGGTGCGGGCAATCTCCTGCTTGAGGCCTTGGGTGGAGGCCGTGATGATCGGCAAGGCCTGCGCCAGAACGATGCGCCGATGGACGGCATCATTCACACTGCCGGGCGCGACGAGCGAGAGAATCGGCGAGCGGCGCGCAATCTGCTGGAGCGCCGCAGTCAGCCGCACAATCGGCTGCTGTCGCTTGGCCAGCCGCTGCGCCTGCGCGGCCTGCTGCGCGGCGATGATGCCAAGCCGTGCCTCGCCCGCGCGCAAATCCGCCTCACCCTGTTGGATGCGGGCGGCAAGTGCAGCGATCTGATCGCGCGTCTTGTCGGCTGCAGCGGTGGTGGTGCGGGCGCGGGCCTCCAGCGCTTCACTTCGCTTGCGGGCATCCTCGGCCTGCGCACGCGCGCGAGTGAGCGCGGCGCGCTGTTCGGCAAGGCTGGTGCCGGGAATGGGGGAAGGCGTGCTTTGCGCCAGCAGCGCTGGTGACATGGCGCCCATGACGAGCGCCGACAGGAGAAGGAGAAGCTGCGTGCGCCCCGTCATCCCCTAGCCCTCGCGGTGATAGGGGTGATTCGCGAGAATGGCCGTCGCGCGCCACAATTGCTCGGCAAGCATGGCGCGGGCCATCATGTGCGGCCAGGTCATCGCGCCAAAGGCAATGCGCAGGCTCGCTTCATCCCGCTCCGCCTGCGTGAAGCCATCAGCAGCGCCGAGCAGGAAGCGGCATTCGCGCATGCCATCGTCGCGCCAGCGGCCCAGCTTCTCGGCAAAGGCCATGGAGGTCAGCTGCTGGCCGGTCTCATCGAGCATCACGGTGACGCATGGCGTCTGTGATGGCGCGGGTTCCTTGCCGCCACGGTCAGGCAATTCGCTGATCCTGGTCGGCCAGATGATGCGCTTCATGTAGCGATCGACCAGCTCTGCCTCAGGCGAGCGGCCGATCCTGCCCCGTGCGACGATATGCAGCAGCATTCAGACCCCGACCGCGCGGGCCGGAGACCTCATGCCTCGCTGACGGCGACCGGCGCGTCCGAGAAGCCCCACATGCGCTCAAGATTGTAGAAGCTGCGCACTTCCGGCCGGAAAATGTGCACGACCACATCACCAGCATCAATCAGCACCCAGTCGGCGACCGGCAAGCCCTCGATGCGCGCACGGATGCCCATCTCCTTCTTGAGCCGCTCGGCCAGCTTCTGCGCAATGGCAGCGACCTGACGCGAGGAGCGGCCCGACGCGATCACGATATGATCGGCGATGCTGCTTTTGCCCTCAAGGGGGATGGCCACGGTCTCCTGCGCCTGATCATCATCCAGCGATTCAAGCACGATGGCGAGCAGTTGCTGCGTGTGCGAATCACCTCCTACAGGAGGCTTGGCTGGGGCGGCAGTTGAGGCGGCGGCGGTGGGTAACGGCTCTGGCAATTTCAATCCTGCGGAATAGGGCGACCTGTCACGCCGTCATGCAAAATCGCATGAGCAAAATGACGGTGCCAAAGGGGAGCCTTCTGCCGGAGCAGAGTGGCGGATCGGGGATCGGGGCGAAAGCGCAGATGCACAAGCGCCGGGAGTCTCCATGTCGTCCAGCATTTTTTCTGGCTCGCAGGTCGGACGAAACGGCGAAACCATGCCATGGCGGGCGCGCCAAAAGCCTCACGACTATAGCCCGGACGCGCAAGAACGGCAATGGGCGTCGTGCGCGCGATATCGCGCCACCCTTTCCAACAATGAAACTGCGCCAGATTGTCTCCCCCCATCAGCCAGATGAACCGGATTGTAGGATATCGACGGCGCAACCCCTTTAAGGTGTGTAAAGTGTACCGCGTCTTCATTTCCCGCTCAATCGCCGTCACCCGAATGGGCGCCCGCCGAGCCATCCGCTTCGCACTCGCCACCCGCGCATGCAGAGGCGCCATCCCCGCCTTGGGCTTGAGCGGATTGCCCGGCGAGACTAGCCACCAGACCTCATCAAGATCGAGCGCCTTTTGAGCCGCCAGCGAGATGGCGCGATGGCCGCCATGCGCAGGGTTGAACGAACCACCAAGCAGCCCGACCGTGATTATCCGTCCCCAGGATCGTCGTCGTGTGCTGGAGGGATTGTCGGTCATGCGGCAACATCGCTAGGCGCAGGGCGTCTCGCCGTCAATTTCACCAAGGAACGGTTTTTCCAGCAAAGCCAAGGGCTGCCGATCTTATGCTGATTATCCCACAATGGCGTGTTGCTGCCGGGGGCTAACACCCGGCGTGATCGATGCTTCAGTCCCGCCAGGCTTTCGTCTTACGACCGCCATATTCGCAACAGCCCCTGCAACCAGCCAAGTCATCGGATTAAGCGACGAGTTTGGAATGAGATCGATCAAATTGACGAGATGCAGCGCGACGAGGGTAACACTCGCCAGAGGGATTGCAGTGCGGCGAAGCTGAAAAGCCCGCCTGAAAGGCAATGCCAAAAGCCCGAAATTGATGATGTAACCAAACCAGCCCGCGGTTCCGATAATGATGATCCAGATGCCGTCTGTCACGGAAACATCGACAGTGCCACCCCACTGCATCACAACGATCACACGGTTGCGACCGAATGTCCCCCATCCAAACAAAGGTTTTTCCTTCGCTCGTTTGAGCAGCATCTCTTCATTACGGAAGCGAAAGTCCAACGACTGGCCACGATCTGGACTTATCGCATTCGCTGTTTCCACCATTTGAGTCAGCGGGAGCAGGTTTGCGCCGCGCACAGCAGGATAAATGATGATGATCATGGCGAGCGCTGCGGCGACCATCAAGAAACGCCGTGAGGAAAGATACATGAAGAGCGGCGCAATCAGGACGACGAGCAGCACGGCGCCGACTGACTTATTCAATACGAGCACGACTGCAAGAAATGCCGCTATGACGCTCATCGGAATTCCGAATAGTTTGACCCCCATCCTCCACAGACCAATAGAGGCGACCAGCGCCAGGCTCAAAAATGCGGACACAAGCAGCCCGTGCCCAAGAAACATCATTGAACGAAAACCGCCAAATCGCATCTGCTGGAGCCACATCTCGACGTTTGAAATGCCGTAGACCATCCCTTGGATGAAAGGGCTGAGCCTGATCTCCAGTAGAATAGGTACGGAATAAGCAAGGGCGCCAACGACAAACGCCATCAAAATCTGCCTGTGGCCTTTTTCATTCGCAAGCAGTGCCGCGCCGACGACGAAAGGCGCCAACTCCAGCACATTTCCAACGGCGCTCGACAAGCCTTCCCGAAAACCCAGGCCAGGCATAACAACACTGCCAATGACGATCGTATCGCCATTTGTGAACGCCGTCGCGAACGGCGCAACGACCCATCCTAGCATAAGCGCATTGATGATCTTGCTACGTGGCCAGTGAAACTCGCCGCCGCGCGCCATCATCGGTGCGAGGATTAGGGCCGCAGCATTGGGGATCGACGTTTTGTCGAGCGGCGGCACGCCCGGAAAATCGAAGTTCAAACCGACTGGCAATAACAGATAGCCAGCCAGCAGCGTCCAGATCGTGGCGCGCCCGGCTGGCATTGTCGCATACAGAACCAGTGCAATAAGGGGCCACAGGATCAGCACGCCTTGAGCGATCATCGTCTGCAATGGATGGCCCTTCTAAAACGTCTGGTGCGTCGTGCAGGTTGCGTAACGCGGCTTAACATCGCCCGCCTGCGAACCATCGGAACAGTCGCTAATATGCATTGCGGTCCCAAATCACCCGAAAAATCGTTTCGAAGATGATGCGTATATCGAGCAAAGGCGACCAGTTCTCGATATAATATTTATCATATTCGACGCGTTGCTTGGCACGCTCGACCGTGTCGATTTCGCCGCGCAAACCCCGGACCTGTGCGAGGCCGGTAATGCCAGGCTTGACGCGATGGCGCGCGGCATAGCCCCGCACCGCATCGTGATAATAAGCATCGCCTACCCGCATGGCCATCGCGTGAGGCCTCGGACCAACCAGCGACATTTCGCCGCGCAATACATTCCACAATTGCGGCAATTCGTCGATACTCGAGCGCCGAATGAACCTTCCAACCTTCGTGACTCGCGGATCCTGCTTGCGGGTGCGCTCGCCGCCGGTTGCGTCCTGCCGATCAGTATACATGGACCGGAATTTCAGAACCTCGATTTCAAGATTATTGAAGCCGAGCCGCCTCTGCTTGAACAATATTGGCCCTCGACTTTCCAACTTGATGGCTAGTGCAGTCAAGATGAGCACGGGCGCCAGCAGCAGAATGCCGAGCAGGGCCAGAGAGCGATCCTGCACCTCCTTCACGATGCCATCGAAATCCCGGACGGGCTGTTGCCAGATGCTCAACACGGGCAGCGACCCGATATAATTGACGCGATAGCGATCCCGCAGCACGAGGAACTCGCGCGGCATGATGCAAACATCAATGGAGCCAGCGCTGAGTTCTTCAACGATCTGGTTGAGCCTGTCCTGCTGCACCATCGGCAAGGCAACAATGATCTGGTCGAGCATGCCCCGCCGGGCCAATTCGAGCACTTCTTCAAACCCACCCAAGAACGGAAACCGCCCGATCATGCCGGTTTCGACGCGCGAGCGGCGATCATCAGCAAAGCCGATGAGGTTGATGTGAGGCAGACGCTCTATCTCGAGCAATTCCAGCAGACGGCTCGTCACATCTCGATCAGCGCCGTAAATCGCCACACGCTGACCAATAACCCCCCGACGCATACAGGCGCGAATAATCTCCCTGAAAACCAGCCGCGAGAGGATGAGTGCCGCAAGGCAGATCGCAATGAAGATCAGCGTGAAGTGGAAAGATAGCTCATCCCCCCCACCGAACTGGATGACGATGAACATGGTGAGGATGAGCGCGACGAGAAAATCGAGAAAGGTGCCGCTGCTCAGATCATCGCCTTGCCCGCGAAACCCCGAATAGGCATCGCGACTGATGCGGATCAGAAAGAAATTGATCGCCATGATGACCACGGTCGTCGAATGCAGCCGCGCGCCATAATAATAGCCAAACCATTGAGTGAAGATCAAAACGGTCGAGAAATAGGCGACGATAAAACAGATCGCGTCGTTAAGAATGCCCCCCGAACGCAGGACATTCGACGTGAACCGCACATATTTGTTCCGGATCGGGCCTTGCGGATCAGTCATAAAGCCGCCGCCTCGCCAACGGCGACGTCAGATCTGCCCAAACAGACCACGATTGGGAATCGCGCCCGGAGCTTCGTCAACAAGATAGGCCGTCTTAGCATTACTCAATCCTGTTTGCGCATCGGTCAGGCACATCTGATCACGCGACGCCTGGCATTGCGCTGCGAACATCTCCCAGGCGCGCTCCGACGAAGGCAATGCCCTTGCAAAGGCGCGCGCGATCGACATCGCTCTGCCCTTATCGCCTAACTGGTGAAGATATTGCGTATAATTGCCCACCAGCTGAAAATCCTGTGGCAGTTTTTTGAAGCCATCTTCAAAAATTTGTCGCGCGCGCCAGTCCTGGCCCTCGCGACGATAAATGCCTGCCAATATGATGTAAGGTTCAGCATTGAGCGGATCGTTGGTCTGCGCGAGCTGAGCAGCCTCCAGCGCAATTTGCGTCTGGTTGCGGGCGCTGGCGAGCTGCGCTTTCAGCAACAGCGCGTCAATGTCGTTAGCGTCAGCCTTGAGCAGGTTATCGGCCTGTTTTTGAGCCTCGCCCTGTTGGCCCGTCGCCGCAAGAACCCGTGCCTTGAGCGATGCAATGGCGGGCTGAGCACCGACGGGAGCCGAAGCCAGCACAGCATTGGCAACCGCAACATCCCCACGAGCAAGTGTGTAGCGCGCGGCAAGAATGATCGCCGCAGCGCTTTTCCAGCGGCTCGAGTCGCGTGCTGCTGCAGACGGTAATGGCGTTCGGTCATATTGCCACCAGATGCGCTGAATTGTGGCATACACATCGGGCGTCTTCTCATCGCCCTCCAAGAAGGCAAGGCCAGCTTCACGGGCCTGATCCGTCTGCCCAAGCTTATAGAGAAGATTGATCCGATCCAGCTCGACCGCCGGGGTCATATTGCCTTGTCGGGCCAGTTGATCGAGCGCCGCCAACATTGGCGCTGGCTGTTTGAGGTAACGGTAAAGATTGACGCGATTGCTCAAAAGCGCGGCCGAATTGCTCGATGTGAGCAGTGCCTGATCGATCAGTTTGACGGCGTCCTCGGGCTTACCCATCCGCGCCAATGCGCGCGCCTTGATAATCGCGCCCGCTTCATCCGCTGGACTTATCGCCAATATTCGGTCGCCATATTGCAGCGCATCGTCGAACTTGTTGCGCGAAAGAGCCACCATGCCCTTTGCCTGCAGACCCGGCAAAGCATTCGGCTCCAGCGTCAGCAGCCGATCCGCCGCCGAATCCGCCTCGGTTATCTGACCGATCTGAACGCCAATATTGGCGACATAGGCCAGCGCGGTTCGATTTGTAGCGTCAAAGTCGAGCGCATTCTGAAATGAGCGATAAGCGCCGACGCTGTTACCCGATTGCAGCGCGATAAGACCCGCGATCTGATGAAAACCCGGCCCATCCTCGCGCAGGGCCAGCGCCTCGATGATGGCCTTTTGGGCGCCCGGCAGATCCCCCGCCTGCAGCAGAGCCTCAGCCTGTTGCGCGAGGAGGGCTGAACGCTCATTCGCGCCTTTACAGGCGGGCATTGCCATCAGTGCTGCGCCGATCAGCAAAGCTTGCAAGCAACGCTTCAACCGGACGCGGAAATAGCGAAGACGAGAGTGATGCTCTTGCAGAAAATCGGGAGAAGTCAGGCCACTAAATCCGTTCATATCGCCCTGTCTCGAGATTGCCGAACACGGGGCGCGTTACAAGGCTTCAACCAGTTGATCAACGAAAGTAACCATTGAGCGGGGATCATTAACTCAGCTTTTACGTAGTGACGACATATTGTTTTGGTATATGAAGCGGCGGTCCCCCGCCAACAGAAGGATATTCAAGCGTGCGGTCTTCCGTAAAATCATGGCCAGTAACGGCTATGCTCATGATATTCGCTGCAACTCCGGGGGGAGCGCAAAGCCGCGCAGCAGCACCTGCCGCCAATGTTGCGAACACGCAGGCGTCGAGCGCATCCAACCTGCCCTCGCGGCCTTACACGATCAACCCTGGCGATCAGGTCGAGGTTTATGTGTGGGGTGAAGAACGCTTGCAGCGCAGCATCCGTGTGCTGCCAGACGGCACATTCTCCTTCCCGCTGGTCGGTCGCGTCGTCGCGCAGGGCATGTTGCCCGAGCAGATCGAGACCGCAATTTCCAATGGCCTTTCCAGCCAGTATCGCGGCGAGCCGCCGCAGGTGACGGTCTCTGTCGAGCAGGCAACCGGCTTCACATTCTCCGTTGTTGGTCGGGTTCGCAGCCCGAGCACATTCACGCCGGGGCGCTACGTGAATCTGGTCGAGGCGATTTCGCTGGCCGGTGGGCCGGATGAGTTTGCCAATCTCGACAATGTCACAATCATCCGCAAAAACGGCAGTGAGCTGACCACGGTGAAATTCCGTCTGGCGGGCGTGATGCGCGGCAATCTTTCTGATGCGGCCGCTAGCGCCATCCCACAGATTCAAACCGGCGATACGGTGATCGTACCATGAAGACAACTCGACTGCTGGCGGGCAGCGCCGCACTTGCCTCGCTGCTGGTCAGCGGTACATCGGTTGCTGAAACCCGCGTCGGCGCTGATGTTGGCGTGAATGTCGGGGTCGCGACCAACCCCTTCGGCTCCACGACAAACAGTGCGGCAAGCGGCACCTTGAATGGCAGTTTCGCGCCATTTTTGACGCTTGTTTCTCCGACTGGCTCTACCACTCTACGGGGCAATGTGAGCCACACGGAATATACCCGGCTCTATGACGGGACGACCGATTATACAGTTTCGCTGTCGACCGCCCATAAGATCAGTCCGCAAGCCTCGCTGACCGGCGGCCTATCTTATAGCAGCTATGTGAATAATGGCCTTTTTCCGGTTATCAATCCGGTGATTGGCGCGCCGATCAATCCGAATGACCCGATCTTTGTCGACCCCAGTGCAGGCGCCAATCTGCGCGAGCGGACTGAAGTGCTCTCCGGCAATGTCGGCCTGTCCTTTGCCGTGTCGCCGCGCGATTCCATCGATTTGAGCGCCCGCGGCACGCAGGTCTCCTTTCCGAACGGCTCGGCTCTGTCGCAGGGTTATAAGTCCTATGGTGGCTCGGCATATTACATGCGCACGATCAGCGCCAATACGTCGATCGGCGCAGGCCTCGACTTCATGCGGAATGACTATGATAATCCGGCCTTTGGCAGCAGCACGCAATATTCCCCGACTGCTCGCTTGACCACACGGCTTGCACCGCGGCTTTCGCTCAACGTGTCGGCAGGCCTCACGTTCAGCCAGACTGATGTGCTCGGTGGCTCCGTGAACAGCACAGCATTTTCCGGCTCGGTTGGCCTGTGTCGCGATGGAGAACGTGCGCGCTTCTGCGTGACGGGTTCGCATGGCATTTCGCCATCAACGCTGACAGGGTCGTCCAAGGTCACCTCGCTTGGTGCAAGCTATCAATATAAGCTCACCCCACGCAGCAACATCAGCGCCAACCTCTCTTATTCGCGCTCTCAATCGCTCAGCAACATCCCGAACATTGGCAATCTTGCGAATCAAGATGCCGATTATGGGCAGGTTGGGATCAGCTATGATCGGCAGATCCTCGAGCGCCTCTCGGCTGTCGTGTCTGCTGGCTATAGCGATTCCTTCGGCTCGCTCGTCCAGCGCGGCTCAAATCTTTTCGGCTCGATTGGCCTGCGCTATCGGTTGGGTGATCCACGATGAACACTGCTCAAGCCAATTATGAGTCCGGCGAGCAGGGTGGCGGCGCGTCCTTCATTCCGCATCTGCCGACGATCATCATGCAGCGCAAATGGCTGCTCATCATCCCGGCGGTGCTCGCTCTAATTGCTGCGGTGGCGACAGCATTTTTACTTCCAGTGAAATATCAGTCGCGTGCAGTGCTGCTCGTTGAGGCATCCTTGCTGCCGCAGGATAATAATCAGGCGCAAAAAGGCCCTAATGTGGTCGACCAGCGCATGGCCCGTATTCGCCAGCAAGTGCTTAGTCGCCCACAGCTTATCGAGCTAATCCAGCGCAACGGTCTTTACCAGACGGAGTTGCGCAACAGCTCGCTTTCCGAAGTCATCAAGACGATGCGGGAAGCCATTGTCATCGATCCTGTGACCGCTGAGATTCAAGCCTCTGGCGGTGATCGCCGCAGCACCATCGCCTTCTCGATGAGCTTCGATTATTCCGATCCAGTCAAGGCTCAGGCAGTTGCGCAAGCGCTGACGGAACAAGTGCTCCAGCTGGATGCAACGACCAATTCCGCACAAGCAACCAACACCGTCCAGTTCCTGACCGATCAGCAATCCGAGTTGCAAGGCCAGATCAGCCAGCTTGATCAGAATATCGCGGACATCAAGGCCCGCAACGGCCTGAGCCTGGCAACCGGTGGCAGCATCGGGATGGGCATGATGGGCGGCTCGACGATGGGAATCGACAGCCGCATCGCGTCGCTGCAAGCGGCAAATGCTCAATTGCAGGCACAGCGTGAGATCACGCAGTCAGCAGCCGATCGTGATCCCGTCCTTGCGGATGCGGAGCAGGCGTTGGCAACCGCGCAGGCGCGTTATGCTGAGAAGCATCCCGATGTCGTGCTGGCCAAGCAGCGCCTTGCTCAGGCCCGGGAGCTCGCCAAGACCAACCAGTCTCGCATTCCGACCTCGGCAATCGCGTCGGAAATCGCCAGCAACAATCGCGAGATTGCGCGCCTCGAGTCCGCGCGTGCGTCAGAAGAAGGTCGCAGTTCTGCCATCCTGAACGCGCAGATGCGCGCGCCGCTCGTGCAGCAGGAAATCTCGCAGCTCCAGGAGCGGCTTGATGGCCTCAACGCGCAGTATCAGCGCGTGTCCGATCAGTTGATGAATGCGCGGGCTGGCAAGCGTGCAGAAGATGATCAGCAGGGCGAACGCCTCTCCGTCATCGATCCGCCCGCTGTGCCGGATGAGCCTTATTCTCCGAACCGGCCCATGATCATTTTTCTGATCACGGCTGCTGGTATCGGCTTTGGCCTCGGCCTCATTCTGCTCCTCGAAATCATCAACAAGCCGATCCGCGACACGACCTCTGTCGCTCTCGCAACCGGCGAGGCGCCTCTTGTCGTCATACCGACCATCATGGGTGCCGGCGAGCGTCGCAGCACCGGTCTGTCGAAACTGTGGCCCTTCGGTCGTGGCAAGGCGGGTAGCAAAAAAGATGATGACGATGACGATTGATGGGCATCGCGCAGCGGATCGAAGGAACGTCATCAATGTCTGAACAGCTCGCGCCGACCAGGAATCTTATGTCCCTTCCTTTCAACATTCCCGATCAGAGCCAGACGGCGCTGTTCACACCAGACGCGGCGCTGCTTGAGAGCAATCATGTCGTTGGTTTCAGCAACCGGCACATATCATCGCGGCCGTTCAGCCTGCTGCGATCGCAGCTCGTCAAACGCATGAAGGCACGTGGCCACAAGATTGTTGGCGTCACCTCGCCAACGCCAGGCGCGGGCAAGTCCTTCCTGACGGCGAACTTGGCAGCGACCTTAAGCCGTTTGCCGGGTCATCAGATTCACGTCTTCGATCTCGACATTCGTCGCGCATCGCTGGCGGCGAATTTCGGGCTGATGGGCGAAGCCGGTCTGGAGCGGTTTCTGGCAGGTGAGACGGACGATCTTGCCAAGATTGGCCGTCATGTCGAGGGCACCAACCTGACGCTTTACCCCTGCTTCCCAAGCAATTTCGACACGATGCCGCTCCTGGCAGGCGATCGCTTCCTCGGCTTTATCGAGGCCCTGCGCGCTTTGCCGGAGGATCATATCGTCCTGTTCGACATGCCACCCGTGTTCGCAAACGACGATGCGATGGTCATTGCCGGGCATATCGATGCCTATCTCATGATCATCGAACAGGGCCGCAACAGCCAGAAGCAGGTCACCGATTCCATGCGCTTGCTGGAGCCGACAGACTGCATCGGATCCGTGCTCAACCGCTATGATGGCGGCGTAACCGATCCTTATGGCTATTCATATGGCGGTTACGGCAAATATACCGGCTATTACAGCAAGGATGATTGATGTTGGCCGCCGGGGCGTAAGGCTCCGGCGGACATCAACGTCGTAAGTTAGCGACTGAGTGCGCTGCGCTCCAGCAGCGGGCGCCACCAGCCCTCATTGGCGAGATACCAGGCAAGCGTCTGCGCAAAGCCTTCCGCAAAGGTGCGGCGCGGCGCATAGCCGAGTTCATCGCGCGCCTTGGTTTCGTCTATGGCGTAGCGGCGGTCATGCCCTGCCCGATCGGTGACGAAGCTTTTGAGACTGACCGAAGGCGCGCCTTTGGCGGCTGGCGCATCTGGGAAGCGCCCGGCAAGGCTGGGGTCGCTCGCAAAGGCGCGATCCACCGTGGCGCAAATCTCTTCGATCACGCGCAGGTTCGGCAGTTCCTGCCCGCCGCCGATATTATAGGTTTCGCCCGAACGACCGCTTAGCAGCACCTTCTCGATGCCGTAGCAATGATCCTCGACATGCAGCCAATCGCGCACATTCATGCCATCGCCATAGATGGGCAGGTTGCGGCCATGCAGGCAGTTAAGCAGGAACAGGGGGATCAGCTTCTCGGGAAACTGGTAAGGCCCATAATTGTTCGAGCAATTGCTCGTCGTCACATCCAGCCCATAGGTGTGATGATAAGCGCGCACGAGATGGTCCGACCCGGCCTTGCTGGCTGAGTAGGGCGAGTTGGGCGCGTAAGCCGTTGTCTCGCTAAATGCCGGATCGTCGGCGCCGAGCGAGCCATAGACTTCATCGGTCGAGACATGGTGGAAGCGGTGGGGCTTGCCGGTGCCGCCATCCAGCCAGATCTTTCGCGCTGCCATGAGCAGGCTGTGCGTGCCGATGACATTGGTTGTCACGAAGGCATCCGGCCCGGTAATCGAGCGATCGACATGGCTCTCGGCAGCGAAATGCACGATCGTATCGATGCTACGCTCGGTGAGGAGTTTCTCGACCAGCGCGGTGTCGCAGATATTGCCGACGATCAGTTCGACGCTGTTCAGCCCATCCAGATTGGCAGGATTGCCCGCATAGGTGAGCGCATCGAGCACCGTCAGGCTGTCATCGGGATGATGCTCCGCCCAATAATGCGCAAAGTTGGCGCCGATGAAACCGGCGCCGCCAGTGACGAGCAATTTAGCCATGTGCTTTAATCTCTCCGAGCATGTCGCGAAGATGGACGCGCCAGTGCGGCGCGGGTGCCCCGACGAGCGCGACGGCGGCGCTTTTGTCGAGAATGGAATAGGATGGGCGACGCGCGGGCGTGGGGTAATCGCTCGTTGCGATAGGGATGACCGGCACGCTGCGTGTCAGCAGGCCGAGCCCCAGCGCTTCTTCCTGAATGGCGAGCGCGAAATCATACCAGCTTGCCGCGCCGCTGTCGGTCCAGTGATGGATGCCCTGCGCGCCTGCAGCATGGAGTGCCCACAGCGCCTTGGCAAGGCCGGTTGCATAAGTGGGCGTGCCGACTTGATCAGCGACGACCTTCACCTCGTCTCGCTCCGCCATGAGGCGCAGCATGGTGCGGACAAAATTATTACCGTGGGTGCCATAGACCCAGGCGGTGCGGACGATGAGCGCGGATGGATCGGCTGCGATTGCCGCCTGTTCACCGGCCAGCTTGCTCGCGCCATAAGTGCCGAGTGGGTCCGTGGGCGAGTCAGGGCCATAGGGTGTTCCGGCGGTACCATCGAATACAAAGTCGGTGGAAATATGGATTAAGTGCGCGCCGCTGCGGGACGCTGCCGCCGCCAACAGACCCGGCGCTTTGCCGTTAATCTGCCATGCCAGATCAGCTTCGCTCTCGGCCCGGTCGACTGCCGTATAGGCCGCTGCGTTGATAATCAGATCAGGACTGATCTGCGCAATTGCCGCATCGACAGCATCGCTATCGCCAATGTCCAATCTCGCCCGATCAAAGGCGGTGATCTGGGCGCTTACGGGCGCGGTCGCCTGCAAGGCATGCCCCACCTGCCCGTTCGCCCCGGTAATCAGCACTTTCATGCGAATGTCACCGCGTCCGCCAATGGCTTGCCCGCCGCATCCTTGGCAGCGAGCTGGGGCACCATGCCATCAAGCGGCCACTCGATGCCAATCGCAGGATCATTCCACAGCAAGGCATGCTCATTGGAGGGATCGTAAGGGCCACGGCATTTATACATAAAATCCGTGCCATCTTCCAAACAGAGGAAGCCGTGGGCCATGCCCTCCGGCACCCAGAACATGCGCTTGTTCGCGGCGCTCAGCTCGACGCCGACCCATTTGCCAAAAGCGGGCGATGAGCGGCGCAGATCGACCACCACATCGTACACAGCACCTGCTGTCACCCGCACCAACTTCCCTTGCGGGCCCGGCTTTTGATAGTGCAGCCCGCGCAATACGCCGCGCGAGGAGCGGCTGTGATTATCCTGCACGAACTCGATATCCAGGCCTGCCTCGCGGAAGGTCTTGGCATTCCAGCTTTCCATGAAGAAGCCGCGATCATCGCCGAACACTTTGGGCTCAATGATCAGAAGATCGGGGATTTCTGTTTCAATAATCTTCACGCAATGCCTCGCTCAAGCAGTTGGAGGAGATAAGTGCCATAGCCCGATTTGCGCAGTGGCTCAGCAATCCGCTTGAGCTGCTCATCGTCGATGAAGCCCATGCGCCAGCAGAGTTCCTCGGGGCAGCAAATCTTGAGGCCCTGCCGCTCCTCGGTGATCCGCACATAATTAGCTGCATCGATGAGCGAGCCATGCGTGCCGGTATCGAGCCAGGCAAAACCGCGTCCCATGATCTCCACGGAAAGCTCGCCCGCTTCGAGATAGGCTCGATTGAGATCGGTAATCTCGAGCTCGCCGCGCGGCGATGGCTTGATCTGATGCGCCCGCTCGACCGCCTGCCCATCGTAGAAATAAAGGCCGGTCACGGCGTAATTAGACCGGGGGTTTTCCGGCTTCTCCTCAATCGTCTCGGCTTTGCCGGAGGCATCGAAGGACACCACGCCATAGGCCTTGGGATCGCTCACATAATAGCCGAACACCGTTGCGCCATGATCGCGTGCTGTCGCCGCGCTCAGCAAGTCCGTTAAACCATGACCGTAAAAGATATTATCGCCAAGAATCAGCGCGGAGGGATTGCTGCCCACAAAATCCGCGCCGATATGATAGGCTTGAGCAAGGCCCTGTGGCTCAGGCTGCACGGCATATTGCAACGTTAGGCCAAGCTCCGATCCATCGCCAAGCAAGGCTTGAAACGACGCCTGCTCATGCGGCGTCGTGATAATCAGGATTTCCCGGATGCCGGACATGATCAGCACCGACAGCGGATAATAGATCATCGGCTTGTCATATACGGGCATCAGCTGCTTGGAGACTGCCCTTGTCAGCGGATAAAGCCGTGTCCCGGACCCGCCAGCTAATATGATTCCCTTACGCACTTGTCGCTCCCACATGTCTAATCCGGGCCATAATGCTGAACCCCTAACAAGTCACTGCGACACAAGCTCACCCAATGGGGAAGCGATCGTGCGAGCGTCGTTAACGCAATTGTGACCCAAATCTACGAAAAGGCGGTGAATCGCTTTGCCTTTTACGGCGAGAAATTTTAGCGCTTGTGCTGACTTGAACCAACGGCTTCTCAAAGCCCGCGGCCTTTGGAGAACATTGATGGAAACGGCTTATGACTGGCTATCGCTTGCGATTTTTGCTGGCATCATCGTGCTGTTCCTCCAGCGCTCGTCAATGGACAATCCACCCGACCGGATGATCGATTATCTGCCGCCTGCCCTGGGCTGCGCCATTGCGAATCAGGCAGGCAATTATGCGATCGAGAATGACAGCCTGCTGATGCACGGCGTGGGCGTGCTGCTGCTTATCGGCACAGTTGCCTATGTTTGGCTGGTGTTGAAGCCCAATTTGAAATAGGCGGTCGCCCCATAGTCAGAGCGGCGTTCTGGCTGATTGACCATGATAAAGAGGGCGATCCTCAGTGAAGATCACAATGATTGGGGCGGGCTATGTAGGCCTCGTTTCTGGCGCCTGTTTCGCGGATTTCGGCCATGATGTGATCTGCTTCGACAAGGACGCATCCAAGATCGATGCATTGCGCGAAGGGCGCATGCCGATTTTCGAGCCGGGCCTTGATCAGTTGGTGGCGACCAACAGCAAGGCCGGACGCCTTTCCTTCACGATCGATGCCGCAGAGGCCCTTGCCGATCCGGACGCCGTGTTCATTGCGGTCGGGACGCCGTCGCGCCGTGGCGATGGGCATGCGGACCTGAGTTATGTTTATGCCGCAGCCGCGGAGATTGCCGGCTACATCAAGCGGTTCACCGTCATCGTCGACAAGTCGACTGTGCCCGTCGGCACTGGCGACGAAGTTGATCGCGTCATTCGCGAAGCAAACCCCGCTGCAGACTTCGCCGTGATCTCCAACCCGGAATTCCTGCGGGAAGGGGCTGCAATTGATGATTTCAAACGTCCCGATCGCGTCGTCATTGGCGGCGATGACGAACGGGCGCTGGAAGTGATGCGGCAAATTTACCGGCCATTGGCCCGTGGGCGCTCACCAGTCATCGAGATGAGCCGCCGTGGCGCAGAGCTCACAAAATATGCTGGCAATGCCTTCCTCGCCACCAAGATTACCTTCATCAACGAGATTGCCGACCTGTGCGAGAAGGTGGGCGCGGACGTGCAGGAAATCGCACGCGGCATCGGGCTCGACAATCGTATCGGCAGCAAATTTCTGCATGCCGGACCGGGTTATGGTGGCTCTTGCTTCCCCAAGGACACGATTGCACTGCTGCAGACTGCAGAGGATTATGGCGCGCCTCAGCGGATCGTCCAGGCCGTCGTTGCCGTCAACGATATGCGCAAGCAGGCAATGGGCGACAAGGTTATCACAGCGTGCGGCGGCGATGTGCAAGGTAAGACCATTGCTGTGCTCGGCCTGACGTTCAAACCGAACACCGATGACATGCGCGAATCCCCGGCGATCTCGATCATCAAAAAGCTGCAGGCTGCGGGCGCGACAGTGCGGGCCTATGACCCCGAGGGGATGGAGCAGGCGCGCAATGATTTGCCGGATATCACCTATTGCTCCGGCGCCTATGACACGATGACGGATGCTGATGCACTGGTGTTCATCACCGAGTGGGATGCTTTCCGTGCGCTTGATCTTGCCAGGGTAAAATCTCTGCTCAAGACACCGATCCTCGTGGACTTGCGCAATATCTACCCTCGCCACGTCGCAGAGGCAGCGGGGTTTGCCTATACAGCCGTCGGTCGGTGACCGACGCGCCACCCATCCTGATTACAGGTGTGGCTGGCTTCATCGGCCAGGCCACCGCGCTCCGACTGCTGGACGAGGGCCAGTATGTTCTCGGCATCGACAATTTCAACGATTATTACGATCCGGCGCTCAAGCACGCGCGGGTCGCGCGGCTGCAGCAGCGCCCGGGCTTCACGTTGCTCAAAGGCGATGTTGCTGACCCGGAAACAATTTCCGATGTGGTGCAGCGACATGGCATCCGCCGGGTCATTCATCTCGCCGCGCAAGCGGGCGTACGCCACAGCATCAATGCGCCCTTCAGTTTCGAAAGAGCCAATCTTGCAGGCCATTTGTCCGTGCTTGAGGCTTGCAGGCGAGCCAGCTATTTCGAACATCTGGTTTATGCCTCATCAAGCTCCGTTTATGGCGATCGCCCGCTTGGCAAGACCGGTTTTGGCGAGGAGGATGCAACCGACCGGCCAGTTTCGCTCTATGCCGCAACCAAGCGAGCCTGCGAATTGATGAGCGAGAGCTACGCGTCGGTCTATGGCTTCCCGCAAACGGGCTTGAGATTATTTACCGTCTATGGGCCCTGGGGCCGACCTGATATGGCCTATTTCAAGTTCACGCGCGCCATCCTCGCGGGTCATCCGATTGAGGTCTATGGTTATGGGCAGATGACGCGCGACTTCACTTATATTGACGACATTGTGGATGCCATAATTGGCGCCCTCGTGCGGACCCCGGACCGTGGCGAAAATCGCATCCTGAACGTTGGTGATCATGAGCCGGTGGGGCTGATGACCATGATCGCCACATTGGAAAGCGCCTTGGGGCGATCGGCCGAAATTATCTTGCGCCCTATGCAACCCGGCGACGTGGCTGCGACTTATGCTGATGTTACGCGATTGCGGAATTTGATGGCGTATGAGCCAAAGGTAAAACTGGCCGACGGGCTGGCACGCTTTGTCGATTGGTATCGGGATTTTTACCTCCATGGTTGATAGCCGCTTCACTGAGATTCCAAGATTTGATGGGGGCCCCAATTGACTGTCCGTAAAGCTGTGTTTCCTGTGGCTGGTCTCGGCACCCGCTTTCTGCCTGCCACCAAGGCTGTCCCCAAGGAGCTGCTCCCAGTGGTGGATCGGCCGCTGGTGCAATATGCCGTGGATGAAGCAATCGAGGCTGGCATCGAGACAATGATTTTCGTCACGGGCCGTAACAAGGGCGCCATCGAAGATCATTTCGACATGGCCTATGAGCTGGAGCGGACGCAAGCGGACCGAGGCAAGTCACTCGAAGCGCTGGAAGGCACGCGCCTGACACCCGGCAACGCGATTTTCGTGCGCCAGCAGGAACCGCGCGGGCTCGGTCATGCCATCTGGTGCGCACGCGACATCATTGGCGACGAGCCCTTTGCGATCATCCTTCCCGATGAATTGCTGATTGGCCGTGAGCAAGGCTGCCTCAAGCAGATGATGGCGCAGTATGACAAGGTTGGCGGCAATCTGGTTTGCGCGCTGGAAGTGCCTATGGCCGAGACGCCGAGCTACGGCGTGATCGACCCTGGCATGCGCGATGGCGTGCTGACTGAGGTGAAGGGGCTGGTCGAGAAGCCAGCGCCCGGCACGGCACCGTCAAACCTGATGTTGCCAGGCCGTTATATTCTGCAGCCTGAGGTTATGGAGTTGCTTGCAACGCAGGAAGCCGGTGCAGGTGGCGAAGTGCAACTGACGGATGCGATGGCGAAACTGATCGGCAAGCAGCCGTTCCACGGCGTCACCTTCGATGGCGAACGCTTTGACTGCGGATCCAAGCTAGGCTTTGCACAGGCCAATTTTGCGCTGGCCATGCGCGATGCAGCGATGGGCGCCGAACTGCGGACCTGGGCCGAAGCGTTGCTGGCGAACTGAACCGCTGGCGTAGCAGACGAACCCGCGCCGCACTTTGTGGCCGCGGCGATCGGCGCGCCGGGATGACTTCTCAGTTCGGAGCCAGTCCCACCGACAGTAGCTCAAAGAAGCAATGCGGCTTGGGGGCGGGATCGTAACGTCTACCCCGACATGCCTTACCCAAAAACAAAAAAGGCGGACCTGATGGGCCCGCCTTTTTCTGTACCTGTTTACGACGAGGCGCTGGGCCTCAATCGATCAATGTTCCTTGTTCGCCCAGATATTCTGGTAGGACATGTAGGCAAGACCCGTCGCGAACAGCAGGAAGATCACGACGGCGATGCCGGTGCTCTTGCGTGCTTCCATCTTGGGTTCTGCAGTCCACATCAGGAAGGCTGCAACATCCTTGGCCATCTGGTCGACCGTCGGCTTGGGCTGACCCTCACCATAGGTGACCTGACCCTCCGCGGAGAGCGGCGGTGCCATCGCGAGGTTGAGGTTCGCGAAATAGGGGTTGTAGTGCAGGCCCGGACCCGTCTTGGAATCGGGGAACTTGGCCAGCAGCTCGGCAGGCTGGGTCGTGTAGCCGGTCAGCAGCGAATAGATGTAATTCGCCCCGTCATGCCGCGCCTTCGCCATCAGCGAAAGATCTGGTGGGATGGCATTGTTGTTGGCAGCGGCAGCAGCGACATTGTTGGGATAGACCAGCGGGAACTTGTCCGCAGGCATGCCTTCACGCGTTGTCGCTTCACCCGTGCTGGCATCGATCGAAGGCACCTGACGAGCCTTGGCGATCGCCTTGATCTCCGCCTCATTATAGCCAAGGTCCGAGAGGCTGCGGAAGGCAACCTGATGGATGGAGTGGCAAGCCGAGCAAACTTCCGAATAGACCTGGAAGCCGCGCTGCAACTGGGCGCGATCGAAGCTGCCCAAAGGTCCTTCAAAGCTGAAGCCGGCCTTTTTGGGATGCTCGTGGAACTCATGCTCCGCCGTGGGCACGGGCGGCTCACTGACGAACGCGACTGCGCCCCAGATGAAGCTTAGCAGCAGCATGCCTGCAAAGAACAGGCCGACGAGGCCGCCTAGGATACGAACCATTGCTAAGCCCCCTTATTCAGCGGCCGTAGCGGCGGGCGCCGCATCGACAACGTCATGCTTGTTTTTTGATTTGCTGAGCACAGCCTCGGTGATCGAGCCTGGCAGCGGATCCGGCCGTTCGATCGACGAGATGATCGGCAGGATGATCAGGAAATGCGCGAAATAATAAGCCGCCGCGATCTGGCTGATCATCACATAAGGCTCTGCCGCCGCAGCGCCGCCGCAATAGCCAAGAATGGCGACATCGACGAGGAGCAACCACCAGAATTTGCGGAACAGCGGACGATAGCGACCCGAGCGAACCGGCGAGGTATCGATCCAGGGCAGGAAGAACAGCAGCAGGATCGATGCGAACATCGCCATGACGCCGAGCAGCTTGGCCGGGATGATCACGATCCCCGTGAACGGGATAACCAGATCCATCGTAAAGGCGCGCAGAATCGCGTAGAATGGCCAGAAATACCATTCAGGCACGATGTGCGCAGGCGTCGACATAGGGTTGGCCGGAATATAATTGTCCGGATGGCCCATTGAGTTCGGCGCGAAGAACAGCACCAGCGCGAAGAGGATGAGGAAGACGCCGAGCCCGAAGCCATCCTTGGACGTGTAATAAGGATGGAACGGCACGGTATCCTGCGGCCCCTTCACTTCCACACCCGTCGGGTTCGACGAGCCGGGAATGTGCAGTGCCCAGATGTGCATGATGATCACGCCTGCGATCACGAATGGCAGCAGATAGTGAAGCGAGAAGAAGCGGTTCAGCGAGGCGTTGCCGGGGGCAAAGCCGCCGAGCAGCCAGGTCTGGATCGGCTCACCCACCACCGGAATGGCGGCAAACAGGCCGGTAATCACCTGCGCGCCCCAGAAGCTCATCTGGCCCCAAGGCAGCACATAACCCATGAAAGCGGTCGCCATCATGAGCAGGAAGATGACCACGCCCAGCAGCCACACCATCTCTCGCGGCGCCTTGTAGGAGCCGAAATAGAGGCCGCGGAACATGTGGATATAGACCACGATGAAGAAGAAGCTCGCGCCGTTGGCATGCGCGTAACGCAGGAGCCAGCCCGAGTTCACGTCGCGCATGATATGCTCGACGGAATCAAAGGCGACACCGGCATTCGCCGCATAATGCATGGCGAGGATGATACCGGTGATCAGCTGGATCGTCAGCGCGACGCCAGCCAGAACACCGAAGTTCCAGAAATAGTTGAGGTTGCGCGGTACGGGATAGCCCGCACCGACGGCATTGAAGACAAGGCGTGGGAAGGGCAGACGATCGTCCACCCACTTCATCACCGGATGCTTCGGCGTGTAATGCTCAGCCCAGGGAAAGCTCATTATCTTTATCCTTAGCCTACGAGAACGGCAGTATCGGTGGTGAACTGATAAGTCGGCACGACCAGATTCTTGGGCGCGGGGCCCTTCCGGATGCGTGCTGCCGTATCATAATGCGAGCCATGGCAAGGGCAGAAATAGCCGCCAAACTCGCCCTTATTCTCGCCTTCGCCAGCGCCGAGCGGCACACAGCCAAGATGGGTGCAGACGCCCATCGTGATGAGCCACTGCTTCTTGCCATCCACAACGCGCTCTTCCAGCGTCTGTGGATCGCGAAGGGTTGTCGCATCGACGGCATCCGCCTCAGCAATTTCCTTGGCGGTCAAGTGACGCACGAACAGAGGCTGCGAGCGGAACACCGCCTTGATCGACTGGCCTTCAGCGATCGCCGACAGATCGACTTCCGTCGTCGCCTGCGCCAGCACGTCTGCGCTGGGGTTCATCTGCGTGACGAGCGGGAACAATACGGCGAGGCCGCCGGCACCTGCAAAACTCACTGCCGCGATATTGATGAAGTCGCGGCGACGCACGCCCTCGCCTTCGCTCATCACGGGTTCCGTTCCATGCACTTCAGTGGCCATGCTTTGTCATTGCCTCCCTTTAAGTCCGTAGGCAGGCATGCTGCACCACCAACTTCCAATCCCGATCCGGCCGCCGCCCGCTCCCCTTGCCTGGCGATCGATCAGCTTCCCTTTATTGGGAAATCCGCCCGCCTGAAGGTTGATGCGACGCACCGCGCGCCAAGATGGTCCTGGCGCGTTCGGGCGCCTGATAGCGCCGTTGATCATATTTTGCCAACCTTCAATTTCCGGCCCCGCGAAGCTTTTTCATATGCCAGCGCGCGAGACGGCGCGCATAGGCCCTTGGGGATAGGATCGCGCGGGCCAAGCCGCTATGGGCAGGCCATGCGTATCGCCCTTTATCAGCCCGACATTGCCGGAAATGTCGGCACTATTTTGCGCCTTGCCGCCTGCTGGCAAATCGCCGTGGATATCATCCTGCCCTGCGGCTTCCCGGCCTCCGACGCGCAGCTGCGCCGGGCGGCGATGGACTATGGCGGCCATGTGGATGTGACGCGCCATGTGGATTTCGCTGCATTTGCGGAGAATCGCCTGACCGGGAACGCGCGGCTCGTTGCGCTCACCAGTGCGGGCGAAACGACATTGTTCAACGCCAGCTTCCAGCCCGATGACATTCTCATCATGGGCCGGGAAAGCGCGGGACTGCCTGTGGAGATTCGCGAGTTGGCGGTAGCACGCGTGCGGATTCCGATGGCGGCCGGCTTTCGATCCTTGAACGTCGCCGTGGCAAGTGGCATCGCGCTCGGCGAAGCGTTGAGACAGACTGGATCCTTCCCGCAATGACCGCTCCCACCACCGATGAACTGAGCGCCACTGGCCTTACCCAAGAGCAGCAGGCCGCCCGCACCTGGTTCGAAAGCTTGCGTGACCGAATCTGCGCCAGCTTTGAGGCGATCGAGAGGGACATGGGGAGCGATGCCAGCTTCGATTACCTCAGCTGGTGGCGCGAGGGTGAGGGCCAGAGCGAAGGCCCTATCGAGCAAGGCGGCGGCGGTGGCGGCGTGCGCGGTGTGATGAAGGGCAAGGTGTTCGAGAAAGTCGGCGTCAACGTCTCGACCGTGGGCGGCGCTTTTTCACCGGAATTTGCGCGGACCATTCATGGCGCGGGCGAGGAGAATCCGGGCTTTTTCGCAACCGGCATCAGCCTTGTGGCGCATATGACAAATCCGCATGTGCCCGCCGTTCACATGAATACGCGGATGCTGGTGACGACGAAAAGCTGGTTCGGCGGCGGTGCCGATCTCAATCCGCCCTTCCCTTATGAGGAGGATACGGCGGATTTTCATGGCGCTTTTCAGCGCGCCTGCGATGCGCATGACCCGGCTTATTATCCAAAGTTCCACAAATGGGCGGAGGAATATTTCTACATTCCGCATCGTCAGGTGCATCGCGGCGTTGGCGGCATTTTCTACGATCATCTTGAGGGCGATTTCGACGCGACTTTTGCGTTCACGCAGGCGGTTGGGGAGGCGTTTCTGGATGCTTTTCCAAGGATTGTGCGTCGGCGGATGGAGATGACGTGGACCGCTGAGGAAGAAGCGCAAATGCTGGAGTGGCGCGGGCGTTATGTGGAGTTCAACCTCGTGCATGATCGGGGCACGCTGTTTGGGCTGAAGACTGGCGGCAATATTGATGCGATTTTGATGAGCTTGCCGCCTCGGGTGACCTGGGGTTGAGTGCCACCATCTGCTGTTGAGACCGGTGCCCTCCGCCCCAAAACTACGTCATCCCGGACTTGATCCGGGATCCCGCTTTTCTAGGCGTTGAAGGCAGCGGGACCCCGGATCAAGTCCGGGGTGACGGTTAGGGTAGAGCTTTAGCGGGCCGCTATCGCAGCCCGATAGAGCGCTGCCGAGATCAGCACGACGATCACGGCCATTGCCGCTTCGATGAGCGATGACACCAGGGTCATCAGCAGCGTCGCGATATCCGCGGGCAGCACAAGCTCGCTCACAGCGCCGACCAGCGAGGCGAGCACGGTGCCAATGATGAACATCGTCACCACAATGATCGCCAGCACGCCGAAGATGCGCCAGCCATTGCCACGGGTAAGCGCGGCGCTTCTGCGCAGGATGGCGAGCGGGTTGGTCAGTTTTTCCGTCGCCGCCACCGGAGCGATAAGCGCCAGCCGACCGATCAGATAGAAGCCGGGGATGAGGAACAGCAACAAGCCGCTCATCACACCCATGCCCTGCAGCATATTGGCGAGCACATAGGCTGGGAGGATCGGCAGCGCCGCCTTGAGTGATTCGCTCACCGTCAGCCGTTCGCGGCGCAGCAGGAGCGCATAGAGCGCGAGCGCACCGAAGGACGTAACCACAGCGTGGATGAGAAGGACCGGCCAGTTATCCGCGCCATATTGGGCGAAACGCGCCAGAGCGGCAGCATTGTCCGGCTCGCCAGTGAGTTTGGCGGGCATCTTGATGAACTGCTCGGAAATGAGGCTCGGCATGAGGATGAACATGCCCGCAATCGCGCTCAGCAGATCGCGATTGGCGATGCCCATCGCCTTTGCATCATCCCAGACAAGCGACAGATCAATTTTGCTCAAACGCTTATGCTCCAGTTCCTGCGGCTCGATAGGAGCAATCGGCGCAATGTGCCAGACTTCGCTCACCAGTTGCCAAAATTCTCCGCGCGCCCCATGTCGCTTGCCATGCATGAGGCCGCCCTCCCCCCTGTCGATCTGCCCCAGGAAATCGAGTGGCGCATTGAGCCGGGACTGACCGATTATAGCACCGCGCTGGCTGATATGGAGCGGCGCGTCGAGACGATTGTCGCGGGCGAGGCGCGCGAGCGGATCTGGATGGTCGAGCACCCGCCGCTCTACACGGGTGGCACGAGCGCCGCTGCGAGCGACCTGTTGCAGCCGCGCTTTCCCGTCCATGCGACCGGGCGCGGCGGGCAATATACCTATCATGGGCCGGGCCAGCGCGTGGTGTATCTTAACCTGGATCTGGGGCGGCGGGGCAAGGATGTGCGCCGGTTCGTGCAGGCGCTGGAGAGCTGGATGATTGCGGCGCTGGCGGATCTGGGCGTTGAGGCGTGGACCGCAGAAGGGCGCGTGGGCGTGTGGACGCGCGGGCCTGATGGCGGCGAGGCGAAGATCGGCGCAATCGGCGTGCGCGTGCGCAAATGGGTGACGCTGCATGGCCTCTCGATCAATGTCGCGCCGGATTTGAGCCATTATGACGGCATCGTCCCGTGCGGCATCCGCGCATTTGGCGTAACAAGCCTGAGCGATCTGGGTCGGTCTGCCGACATGGAGAAACTGGATGCAGCTTTGGCGAATCACGCGGCGGGGCTGCTCACCGCGCTTGGGGAACCATCCGGCAGCGGTGAAAATCGCGCACTTGAGGGTGATGGTTAACCTGATTATGAATGGTCGTTCGCGGTCGGCTCGGTCGCATGAGAAGGAGAAAATAATGCCGCGCTTGGGCCTTGTCCGTTCCCCCCTGATGTTGTTTGGCGCCGGTGCCTGCCTGCTGCTTGCGAGCTGCGGCGATAATAAGGAAGCGGCGGGCAATGCGGTGCAGATGCGCGACATGGAAGTCGTCGACGGGACTGTGAATGATTCCATGACCGATCTGGATGCGGTGAAATCCGATGGCGTGGGCGTGGTCGACAATGCCGGGAGCGTGACGCGCGCACAGTCCACGGCCCGCACCGAGAATGGCAGCGGCGAAGATACCGAGACTGTCGCGACTGAATAAGAGCGCTATTTGAGGCCAAGCATCTTGTGCGTCTGGGTGGAGAGGCGCCAGCGGCTGTCGGCGAGGACCAGCGCGATGGCGGCGTCCCGATTAGCGGCGTTAAGGGCTTCCGCGCCGCTATCCATTGGCTGAACCAGATGATGCTTGAAGCGCCAGTCAGTCAGTGCTTCGGGATCAATTCCGGATTGAGGCCAGACGAGCTTCAGCTCATCACCGCTGCGCTGAACGACATCGCTGCCTGCCTTGGGGCTGACGCAAAGCCAATCAATCCCCTCCGGCGCGGGCAAGGTGCCATTGCTCTCGACCGCGATCTCGATATCCTGCGCGTGCAGCGCTGCGATGAGCGGTGGATCGAGCTGGAGCATGGGTTCGCCGCCGGTGATGACGACGAAGCGCTGGCCGGATTCCTCGCCCCATAGGCGGACGACGGCGCTGGCGAGGTCTTCCGATGTGGTGAAGCGCCCGCCATTTTCCCCATCCATGCCGACGAAATCGGTATCGCAAAACTGGCATATGGCGGTCGCGCGGTCGGCTTCACGCCCCGACCAGAGGTTGCACCCGGCAAAGCGCAGGAACACCGCGCGGCGCCCGGCCTGCATCCCCTCGCCTTGCAGCGTCAGGAACATTTCTTTGACGGCATAGCTCATCGTCAGGGATGCGTCGCGTAGCGCGTGGGATCGGGCAGGCCAGCCTCGATGAAGCCCTTGGATCGCAACCGGCAGCTATCGCACAGGCCGCAATGCAGGCCATCGGGCGTGGGATCGTAGCAGGACCAGCTCATGCCAGCGTCCAGCCCCAGCCGGGCGGCCTCGCGCGCGATATCGGCCTTGGTCATGTGCTGGAGCGGCGCTTCGATGGTGACGTTGCCGCCCTCAACGCCCTGCTTGGTTGCCAGTTGCGCCATGTGCTGGAAGGCGGCGATAAACTCGGGGCGGCAATCCGGGTAGCCCGAATAATCGAGCGCGTTGACGCCGATATAGATACGTTGCGCGCCGACGACTTCCGCTAGGCCAAGCGTGAGCGAAAGGAAGATCGTGTTGCGCGCAGGCACATAGGTCACCGGAATATTATCGCCCACACCATCCTTGGGAACGGCGATATCGGCTGTGAGAGCGGAGCCGCCGAACAGCGAGAGATCGAGCGGGAGGACGACGTGGCGCTCGACGCAGAGCGCCTGCACGACGCGCTGTGCGGCCTCCAGCTCAACACGGTGGCGCTGATTATAGTCGATGGTGAGCGCGGCCAGCCGGAAGCCAGCCTCCCGCGCCAATCCGCCAGCAACCATCGAATCGAGCCCGCCGGAAATGAGCGCGACGGCAATCGGTTTTTCAGAAGTCATGGCTTGCGCTAGCGCAAATCTTCCAGCGATGCCACGGGCTGTGAGACGCGCCGATCAGCGCGCGAGCGCCGCCGACTTGCAGGCGCCCACCCGGCGTCCCTCAATCGTGCGGGAAAATGGGCTGCCGCCCGAGACGCCTTGTGTGGTGATCTGCACGAGTCGCGCGGTTTCCACACGCACGGCGGTGCGCCCCTGCCCTGCGCCTGCGCAATCATAAGTGACGGTCATATGTTGCGCGCTATTTTCTACGATGAAGCGCTTGCACTGCTCGCCGGGATGCTCCGGCTGCAGAAGCTGTCGCGCATCGGTGACGCACATGCGGCGGTTCGGCGTCGACACGCCGAGTTCATGCAGCTCCCACTCGCCGCGCTCGACGAGTGCCAGCGCGCCCATGCCGGGCGCCTGTGCAGGTGCGCTCACGCTACTGATGCCCGTCAGCGCCGCGAGCAGGATCGAATAGAACGCACTGCGCGTCATGCTGCTTACCCCAATTTCGCTGTCGTCCCGGCAAAGCGCCAGAACGAATTCACCCCCACACGGCCCTTATATAGCGAGGGATTTTGGCGACAAAAGGGCACGCTTCATCGCACTGGGCCAATTTGGGGCAAGTGCCGGAGACAAGAGCGAAATTAGTTGGGGCGATCTGCCGACGCTGCCTCTGCCCTCTCAGCGGGTGCCAACTCGTCCAGCGACACATCGAAGATGCGCGAGCAGAAGGCGCAATCGACCGCGATCACACCGCGTTCGTCGATCATCTCCGCCCGCTCCGCCTCACCGAATCGAGAGAGGACCGAGCGAATATGGTCCGGATCGCAGCGGCAGCCCTTGGCGATTTTTCCAGGCGGAAAGGCGCGCACTTCTGGCTCCTCATGGAACAGGCGCCAGGCGATATCCTCCAGCGGCAAAGCCGGGTCGGTCAGTTCCGCATCGGACAATGTGCCCGCCATCACGGTGACATGCTCCCAATCGGGATGATCCTGCCGCACATGCAGCCGCTCACGCCCAACCTCGCCCTCCGGCAGATGCTGGAGCAGGATGCCTGCGCCGATGCAGCCGGCGCCTTCCTCATGCCGGACCGAGATTTTCACGATGCTCGGGATCTGCTCGGACTGGGCGAAATAATTCTCCGCCGCCGTGCCAAGGCTCCCGCCCTCCAGCGGCACAATGCCCTGATAGCGTTCGCCGGTTGTCGCCTGATCGAAGGTTATGGCGAGATAGCCCTTGCCAAACAGGCCGAACAAAGAGGGCGCATTGCCGAGATAGGAGAGCTTCTCCGCATCAAACTTGGCATAGCCGCGCACCTCGCCCGCCTTATAATCGGCGACGAGCAGCGAGACGCAGCCCTGTTGCGTTTGGGCCTGCAACGTGAGCTGCCCCAGATCATCCTTGAGCATGGCGCCAAGCAAGGCAGCGAGCACCAGCGCCTCGGCAACCAGCTTCTCGATGATGGGTGGATAATTGTGCGGGGCCAGCACCTCATTCAGCACGGGGCCAAGGCGCACGATGCGCCCACGCACATTGCGGGCGGGCAGGACGAAGCCGAGGACACGGTCCTCGATACGGATCGGTTCGATATCAGACATGGCGCTTAGATAAGAACTCAAAGCGCGAATGTCTAAGGGGTCGCGCGTTTAGGCTCCAGCCGATCGCGCAGCCACTTGCGGGCAGGCAGCTCGACGATGCGATAGGAGATGACCGCGATGGCGGTCACGATGCCCATGAACATGATCAGGAAGAGTGGATTCTTGGCCGGTTCATGGGTGAGCGCGAGGCCCGGAACCGAGAGAAAGAGCATCAGTTGCACCGGGAAATGCCAGAGGTAAATGCCGTAACTCGCATCGCCCAGCCAGCGTAGCCGATCCAGCCAGCTTGTTTTGCTGGTCGGCTCCAGCATCGCCATCAGCAGCACGAAGGCCAGGCTATAGGCTGGAGCGGCGGCATAACGGCGCATGTCCATGCTCTCAGCCCATGCCCACATGCCGATCAGCACGAGCGCGACGCCGAACAGCATGCACAGCGCTTTGGATCGGGTGGAATAGACGGCGAAGAGCGCCGCGCCGCCAAAGAAGCTGGCTGCGCACATGAACAGAATATAGCCGTTCAGATAGAAGCAGGCGACGACGCTGCCGATCGCCATGAGCGCGGGCAGCAACACGCCCAGCCGGAACAGCAATGGCAGTGCCAGCCAGAAGATGGCGTAGATCAGCACTTCGATCGAAACTGACCAGATCGGCGCGTTGAAGCTGTAGATCACCGTCGGCAACCAGTTGGATGCCAGCCCAAGGTGAAGCAGGAATTGCCCGAGGCTATTATGCTGGTAGATCATCGAATGACCGAACCGCGCCTGCGCGAGAGCTTGCAGTCCGGCAACGATCAGCAGCGTCAACAGATGGAGCGGATAGAGCCGCGCGACGCGATTGACGACGAAGGAGCGCGTGCTGCTGCGGCGGCCATGATAGACATGAGCGAAGACGAAGCCAGAGATCGCCCAGAAGAGCTGTACCGCATATTTGCCATGCTCATAGAGCAGGCGAAACTCATCATAGAAAGGCTGTTGCGTGCGGGAGCCGGCCAGCGGATGTGTAGCGCCGGGCAGGAAGAAGAAGTGCTGATAATGCCAGAAGATGATGATGAAGGCGGCGAAGCCCCGCATCACATCGACAAGTTTGAAATAGCCCCCGGTCGACTGGGGCGGCTGGAAGAGGGCGACCAGCGCATTGCCGGATTGGGCATGGGTGCCAATGTTCGCGGCCGAAGTATTCATGAGCGACCTCGCTCCACGAAAAGTAGTGACCGGCGCGACAATTCAAACTGCCGCGCCGAACCACTTGTCATCCCAGCAAACCAAAGGCCCAGAGCAGGATCGATTTCTGCGCATGAAGCCGGTTTTCCGCTTCATCCCAGATCAGCGACTGGGGGCCATCAATCACTTCTGCTGCAACCTCCTCACCACGATGGGCGGGGAGGCAATGCAGGAACTTGGCGGTCGGCTTGGCGCGCGCCATCAACGCAGGCGTGACCTGATAGGGCATCATGGCGCGCAGCTTGGCTTCGCTGCCCGCCTGCCCCATCGATATCCAGGTGTCCGTCACGACCACATCCGCATCGGCCACGGCTTCTGCGGCATTGCGCGTGAGCGTGATCTTGCCGCCACGTGCCAGCGCTTCTTCCGCAAAGGCCGGGTCGGGATCGAACCCCTGCGGCACGCCGACACACACATCGAACTTGAACAGCCCTGCCGCCTCGATGATCGAGTGCAGCACATTATTGCCATCGCCGAGCCAGGCCCACTGGCTGCCGGGCAAGGCAATGCCATGCTCGGTCACCGTGAGAAGATCAGCCACGATCTGGCAGGGATGCGACAGATCTGTCAGGCCATTGATGACCGGCACGCCCGCATATTCCGCCATCTCGTTGATCTTGGCATGATCGTCCGTGCGGATCATGATCGCATCGACCATGCGACCAAGCACGCGCGCCGTGTCGGCCACCGTCTCGCCCCGGCCCAGCTGCGTGTTGCTGCTGTCCAGAATGAGCGAGGTGCCGCCGAGCTGGCGGATCGCCATATCGAAGCTGATGCGGGTGCGCGTCGAGGCTTTCTCGAACACCATTGCGAGCGTGCGCCCGGCAAGCGGCGCATCCTTGTCCGGCGCGCCCTTGGGCAGGCCGGCGCGCGCTGCCTTGCGGTCGATCGCATCGGCCAGCATGGCGGCGATGGCATCACCGCCTGCGCTGGAGAGATTGATGAAGTGCCGGATCATGATGCCAGCGCCTTTGCCTTGAAGCTGGCCGCACCAGCCGAAAGCTTCTCAATCGCTTCACTGATATGGCTATCTTCAATCACCAGCGGCGGCAGAATGCGCATGACATTCTCCCCGGCGGACACTGTGAGCAGGCCATGATTGTCCCGCAGATGCGCCACGAAATCGCGCGCCTCAACCTGCGGCTTGAGCTTGAGCCCGAGCATCAGGCCGATGCCGCGCACTTCCTCGAACACGCCATCATGGTTCGGGATAAGCTGCTCCAGCGCACCGCGCAGACGATCGCCCTTGGCCGCGACCTGATCGAGGAAGCCGGGCTCCAGCATCACATCAAGGATCGCCATGCCAGCCGCCATCGCCAGCGGATTGCCGCCATAGGTGGAGCCATGCGTGCCGAACACCATGCCCTTGGCCGCTTCTTCCGTTGCGAGGCAAGCGCCCAGCGGGAAGCCGCCGCCAATGCCCTTGGCGACAGCGACGATATCGGGCGTGATGCCATAATGCTCGAAGGCGAAGAACTTGCCGGTCCGGCTATAACCGCACTGCACCTCGTCCAGCACGAGCAGAAGCCCATGCTTGTCCGCCGCTTCACGCAGGCCCGTGATGAACTCTGCCGTACCCGTCGTCAGGCCACCTTCGCCCTGGATTGTTTCGACGAGGAAACCCGCGGTCTCATCATCGATCTTCGCCAGCGCGCCTTCAAGATCATTGAAGTTCACATAGTCGAAACCGGGCAAAAGTGGCTCAAAGCCATCGCGCATCTTGGGCTGATCGGTCGCAGAGATCGCCCCGATCGTGCGCCCGTGAAAGGCGTTCTTGAACGTGATCAGCTTGTGCCGCTGCGGATTGCCATTGGCAAAATGGTAGCGCCGCGCGGTTTTGATCGCGCACTCCACCGCCTCGGCCCCCGAATTGGTGAAGAACACCGTATCGGCAAAGCAATTGTCCACGATGCGCTGGGCCAGCGCCTCACCCTGCGGCGAACCGTAGAGATTGGAGACGTGCATGAGCGTCGCGGCCTGATCGGCAATGGCCTTCACCAGATGCGGATGGCCATGACCAAGTGCGTTCACGGCAATACCGCTCGCAAAATCAAGATAACGCTCGCCGCGCTCGCCGATCAGATAGCAGCCCTCGCCGCGCACCGGGCGCACCTCACACCGGGGATAAACGGGCATGAGTGGGGTGATCGACATAGGACTGCTCCTTCCTGCACGGTGTGATAAAAACGGAAAAGGCGGCCCCGTGCGAGGGCCGCCATCGTCTGGCGACGCTATAGCGACGATAGGTGAGCGGATCAATGGATTGCGCGTAGGTGCTTTTGCGAGATCAGCCGCGCTGCTTGATGACGGCTGGAACGCCCACAGCCAGAGCGCCAGCGGGCACATCGCACATCACCACAGCATTGGCGCCAATGGCCGCATCATCGCCAATCAGCACCCGCCCCATGATGACCGCGCCCGCGCCGATATTCACCCGCTTGCCGATGATGGGCGCATCATCCAGCGCATCGAGCGAACGCAGGCCGAGCGTGCAATTCTGCCGGATGATCGAGCCATCGCCGATCACGCTGGCGCCGTGTATGACGATGCCGCCCTGATGCTCGATGATCACGCCGCGACCGACGGTGGCGGTATAGGGCAACTCGATGCCATAGACATTGCGGCAATGCCGGTAGCCCCAATGATAGATGACGCTCAGCGGCGCCCGCAACAGGCGGGAGCGCACGCCCATCCGCCAATTGCCGAAGCGGTGCCAGGCGAGCGCACGGAAGCCGGGCCGCGTCCAGTCGCTGCCATTGCTGCGATAATCCTGGGCGATGAGCGTGCGCATCTCAGCAAAGGTCATGTTGCGCCGCCCTTATATTCGATGAGCCGAGTCGGGCCGCCCCGTGCGCGCTTGATATGGTAGCGCAAGACGCCACCCAATTGCGCGAATTTTCCGATGACCATCCAGAAGCCATATTGAAGCGCGAATCTGAAGGGCGCACCACTGCGCCATTTGCGCAGGCCGAGCCGGGCGATTTGGGCGGGGTAAAGCGCGGCGATCATCAGCGCGATGAGGCCGATAGACCAGGCGCAGAGCAGCAGCGCGGCGACGGCGCAGAGTGCGCCGATGGTGGGGATGATGGCGCCCCACAAAATTATGCTGTCGCGCGACCGCCGCCAATCCGGGAAGGCGCTGGCACCGTGCCGCACGACATGCTCGGCATAGGCATGACCAGCGCGACGGGCGCGCAGCCATTGCTGGCGGGCGTGATGAATGTCCGCATCGTGAAGGGTCATTTCTGCGTCGATGCGCCGGACCTGCCAGCCCTTCTGACCGAGCCGCAAGCACAGGTCGGGCTCCTCCCCGGCGATCAGATCATCGCTATAGCCGCCTGCCTGCTCAAGTGCCGTCACGCGGAACAGCACGTCCCCCCCGCAGGATTGAACGAGTCCGATGGGCACGTTCCACTCGTCATCGCACAGGGCGTTGTAGAAGCTCGCGTGCGGGAAGCGCTCGCGGCGGCGGCCGAAGACGGCACAGAGACCGGGCTCGGCATCCAGCGCCTGTTCGGCTTTGGCGATCCAGCCCGATGCGAGTTCGCAGTCGCCATCGATGAACTGCACGAAATCCAGCGCCGGATGATCGCGCAGCAGGCGGTTCCAGCCGACATTGCGAGCGCGCGCAGCGGTGAAGCCGCGCGAATTGGACAATATCTCGACGGCGACGCCCCGTTGCTGCGCGAAGGCGACGCTATCATCGGTGGAGCCGGAGTCGACATAGACGACGGGCACGCCTGCGGGGATGCTGCGCAGGCAGCGCTTCAGCCGCTCGCCCTCATTGCGTCCGATGGCGACCAGGCCGGTGCGGGGAAGGCCGGTGCGGGGCGGGAGGTTCATTCAACCGTCCAGGCTGGCGCGCGGCCCGGCGTTTCGTCCCAGCGCGCAACGGAGGCTTTGCTGTCTTGCGGCTTGGGCCAGAAGCTGTGGCGCAAGGTCATCGGCACTTCACGGGGGATCGCGTCCCAGCGCCGCCCCCTGAGCGGGCGAAGCAGCATGCTTAGCCCCCGGCCTGCGAGCCAGGCGAGGTTGGTCAGCATGAGACCAGTCACACCGCCGGTGCGGACGAAATAGCGCCGCCGCGCTTCGAAACGATAGACCGGGTGAGGCCGTACGGCGACTTGTCCGCCGCTGCTCACACCTGTTGCCGCGCCCGCGATGTGGATCACGCGGCTCGCGGGCACGAACCACATGCTCCAGCCCGCCCGGCCCATGCGGTGCATCAACTCGACTTCCTCGAAATAGAGGAAGAAGCCATCATCGAAGAGGCCGGTTTCACGCAGGGCAGCGCTGCTGAACATCACGCTGGCGCCAGTGAGCCAGTCCGCAGGACCCGGATCGCTACGTTCAACGAGCATGGGCGCAATGCCGAGCAGATTGCCGACTTTGCTGACACCGCAGCCGCGCATGAACTCATTGCCCGCACTCGGAAAGCGGAAGGCTGAGCCTGCCAGCGATCCATCGGGTTCGAGCAGGCGGCTGCAGACCGCGCCGACACGTGGCTGGGCGCGGATGACATCGAGCAGCGCAGCAATCGCGCCCGGCTCGACGATCGTATCAGGATTGAGCAGGTGGATGAACTCGGGTGGATTGGCACGCTGTAGGAGGCGCAACATCGCCTGATTGTTCGCCCAGCCAAAACCGCCGTTCAAATCGAGCGGGAGGACGCTCACCCAATCGCGCCATGCCTCTGCGGCGAAATGGGCTGTGAGCTTTTCCGCCGAGCCATCGCCCGAGCCGCCATCCACCACGATCACATCGAACGGCCCTGCCGTCTCACGCTCAGCGACGAGCGAATCGACGCAGCGGATGACATAATCCGCCGTGCGATAATTCACGAGGATGATCGCGAGTTTCGGCGCTAGGCTGGGGTCAGGCAACTGGGTCATGGCGGTTCCGGATAGGGTATCGCGCGGCAAACGGTCAACGGGCGTGACCGTTGCGTTTAGGCCCATAATCTAAAGGAAGCGTTTGCTCCCCATAGGCTCTCTTAAACTGGCAGCGCCCGACTTTCAGCGTGACGAGGTGTAGACGCTGCTGCGAGGTTGGTGCAGCCCGGCCACCGTGCGGGCGACGGCCTGCATAAGCTCCCAGCGCTGGGGGATGCCGACGCTCGTTTCGCCGATCATCACGGCGACGGCATAGCTGGTGCCATCCGGCGCGGTCATGATGCCCACATCATTATAGCCGGTGGAGCGTGGTGCGAGATCCTGCCCGGTGCCGGTCTTGTGCACATAGGTCCAGCCAGCAGGCACGCCCGCCTTGATGCGCTGAGGCCCGGTCTTGGCATTCTCCATTGCCGCCAGCAGTGTGCGGGTGGAGGTGGGAGAGAGCATCTCGCCGCGTTGCAGCTTGGCGAGGGCGCCGACGATCGCATTGGGAGCAGCGCCATCTGGCGGATTGGCGAGATAAGCGTCCAGCGCGCGCTCGCGAGCAGCGCGCGGCAGATTAGCCCGCGCCGTATAGAAGCGGCGACCGACCGACATATCCTGCGTCCAGGTGAGGCCCGCAGCCTGACTCTGCAAAATGCGCTCGCCGGGGCCGAAACGAATAGCGTCCTGCCCGATGAACCGCCGCGCCAGATAGCCGCGCACGACATCGGGGCCGCCGACGGTGCGCAGGATCGTATCATTCGCGGTATTGTCGCTCTGCATCATCGCGCGATCGAGCAGGCTGCGCAGCGTCGTGGTATAACCCTGATCGCTCTTCACCATCGCGGCGATAGGCTGATGGAACAGGGTCAGGTCACTCGGGCGGATCGTGACTTGCCGATCGAGCGTCACCTTGCCGCGATCCACCGTATCCAGCGCAGCCATCGCGACCCACAGCTTTGAGACGCTTTGCTGCGGGAACAGCCGATCACCATTATGGGAAACGGTCCAGCCTGCATCCACGCGCTGCACGGCGATGCCGACCGTGCCATTGAACTGGCGACCAAGCGACTGGATGGACGCGACGAGCGCGGGTGAAGGCGACGATGCCGGCTGGAAAGTAGGCCGCATCTCGTGCGATTGCCTTGGTCCGGGCGTGGGTGAGGCGGGAATGGGCGTGCGCAAAACCGGCGACCGGGTGCTCGCGCTGGCGGTTCTGGAATAGGAGGAAGGGATTGCCGTGCAAGCGCCCGCGAGCGCCATAAGCCCCATCCCCATTGCCAATGGTCCGTAGCGCCTGCCCACTTTCAAAAATTTCCCTTGGTAAACATGCACATATTATTGCAGCCAAGCCTTAACATGAACCGAACGGAAGCAAGTCGGATGCGACAGGGCGAATCTCTTTTGCGGCAGGCTGCTTGGAATGGCGGAACCTGAACGCAAAAAAATCGTTGCGCCCGAACGCTTTTGATCCACGCATTTGATCTTTGTCAAAGTGAAGCGTCGCGCGCGGGGCTATCAGAGTTGGGACGAGGCGATCCCCAATTGCCTTGTTGAACGCAGCTTTGCTGTTTCCCTCCTAGTCGAAACTTCGGGGCGCAGCGGCAATGTCCTGCGCCCCTTTTTCTCCCTCCATCAGTCCCGTCGCGCCGATATTTCAATATGATGCCGGGAATGCACCGGGCCGTCCCGCTGACGCTTGTCTTGTCCGGTCAGATCGCTTTACAAGGCGCCCATCTCATTCATCCAAAAAACGGACAGAATCATGACCAGCGCCACGATCACCGCCGCCGACGTCTCCAATGATATTGCTCGCGTGTTCGCGGCGCAGCAGGCCAATCAATGGAATGTGAAAGCCACCAATGCCGAGCAACGCAAGGCAAAGCTGGCCAAGCTCAAGGCCGCTGTTGAGGCGCATGCCGATGCCATCGTCGCGGCCGTGCAGGCGGATACGCGCAAGCCCGAGGGCGAGATCCGCGTAACGGAGATTCTCAACGTCACATCCAACATTCAGCGCAATATCGACAATCTCGATACATGGATGACGCCCACCGAAGTGACGCCATCGATGAACCCTGCCGACAGAGCACAAATCGCTTATGAAGCGCGCGGCGTGTGCCTGATCCTCGGCCCGTGGAATTTCCCGCTGGGCCTCGCGCTCGGGCCGCTCGCGGCGGCGATTGCGGCGGGCAATTGCTGCATCGTGAAGCTGACGGACCTTTGCCCGGCGACCGCGCGCGTGGCCGCCCGCATCATTCGTGATGTGTTCGATGAGAATGAGGTCGCGCTGTTCGAGGGCGATGTGAGCGTGGCGACGGCGCTGCTCGAACTGCCGTTCAGCCACATCTTCTTCACCGGCAGCACCCGCGTGGGCAAGCTGGTGATGGCGGCAGCGGCCAAGCATCTGGCGAGCGTGACGCTGGAGCTGGGCGGCAAATCACCCGTCATCATCGATGAAGGCGCGGACATCGAGAAGATTGCCGCCGACCTTGCGGGCGCCAAGCAGTTTAATGGCGGTCAGGCCTGCATCTGCCCGGACTATGTGTTCGTGAAGGCATCGCAGAAGGATCGCCTCGTCGCGGGCTTCAAGGCCAAGGTTGCCGAGAATCTTTATTCGGAGAGCGGCGACATCAAGAAGGAAAGCATTGCCCAGATCGTCAATGGCAGCAATTTCGCCCGTGTGAAATCGCTGGTGGATGATGCCGTGGCCAAGGGCGCGCACACGGCCGTTGGCGGCACGCTAGAAGAGGGTGACTTCACCATCCATCCTACGATGCTGACCGAAGTGACGCCGGACATGAAAATCCTGCAGGAAGAGATTTTCGCGCCGGTGCTGCCGGTGATGACCTATGACAATCTGGACCAGGTGATCGGCCACATCTCATCGCGCGACAAGCCGCTGGCGCTCTATATCTACAGCAATGATCAGGCCAATGTGCAGAAGATCCTCGATCGCACATCATCAGGCGGTGTGACCGTGAACGGCGTGTTCTCGCATTATCTGGAGAATCAGCTGCCCTTCGGTGGCGTGAACCAGAGCGGCATGGGCAGCTATCATGGCTATTTCGGCTTCAAGGCATTTTCGCATGAGCGGGCGATTTATCGGCATCAGTGATGGTGGCGGGGGGGCTTCGGCTCCCCATAGGCCCACCGAACATTATGCTCGTCACCCGGGACTTGAAGAGTTGCGTCACCCCGGACTTGATCCGGGGTCCCGCTGCCTTTGTCCATGGCTGAAGAAAGCGGGATCCCGGGTCAAGCCCGGGATGACGGAGTGCTGGGACGCACAAGTCGACAATCTTGAATGCAGAGGGGGAAAGAGCCATTCCCCCTCACGGCACCAGCACCGTATCCACCGCCTCAGGCAGCATGTCCGGATAATCCAGATTATAATGCAGCCCCCTACTTTCCTTGCGCTTCAATGCACTGCGAATTATCAGCCGCGCGACTTCCAGCAGATTGCGTAGCTCGATGAGATCGGGCGTGACGCGGAAGTTGCCGTAATAGTCGTCCACTTCCCTGGTGAGCAGATCGGCGCGGTGCTGGGCGCGTTCGAGGCGCTTTGTCGTGCGCACAATGCCGACATAATCCCACATGAAGCGGCGAATCTCTTTCCAGTTATGTTGGACGATCACTTCCTCATCGCCATCGGTGACGCGACTTTCATCCCATGCGCGGATGGCGGGCGGTGACGGCAGATCCTGCCAGTTCGCGCGGATGTGATTGGCCGCCGCCTCACCGAACACGAAGCATTCGAGCAGCGAGTTGGAGGCCAGACGATTAGCGCCGTGCAGGCCGCTCTCGGTCACTTCGCCCGCCGCATAAAGCCCCGGCAAATCGGTGCGGCCATCCAGGTCGATCACCACGCCGCCGCAGGTATAATGTTGCGCAGGGACGACCGGGATCGGCTCCTTGGTAATGTCGATATCGAGATCGAGCAGCCGCGCATAAATGGTCGGGAAATGCTCCTTGATGAACTCTGGCGGCTTGTGGCTGATATCCAGATGCACATAATCGAGGCCGAGGCGCTTGATCTCATGATCGATGGCGCGGGCGACCACATCGCGCGGGGCGAGCTCGCCGCGCTTGTCATGCCGATCCATGAAGCGCTTGCCGCCGCCGGGCACGCCGGGCGGGAGCTTGAGCTTGCCGCCCTCGCCGCGCATCGCCTCGGTAATCAGGAAGTTCTTCACTTCAAGATTATAGAGGCAGGTTGGGTGGAACTGGTTCATCTCCATATTGGAGACGCGGCAGCCGGCGCGCCAGGCCATCGCGATGCCGTCCCCCGTGGCGCCGCGTGGGGCCGTCGAGAAGAGATAGGTGCGCCCTGCCCCGCCGGTTGCAAGGATCGTAGCGCGGGCAACGAAGGCGCTCACACGGTTCGTTTTCTTGTTCAGCGCATAAACGCCCCAAACATGACCATCGCCCGAATAGCGCTCGCCATGACGCGAGGTGATGAGGTCGATGGCGACCATATCCTCGACCAGCGTGATGTTGGGGTTGGCGCGCGCAGCCTTGACCAAAGCTTGCTGCACTGCAGCGCCGGTGGCGTCATCGACATGAACTATGCGGCGGTGCGAATGGCCGCCTTCTCGCGTAAGGTGCCAGCGTTCGCCAAAAGTGGCACCATCGTTGAAGGGCACGCCCAATTTGGCGAGCCGCTCGATGGCTGCAGGCGCCTCTGTAATGACGAACTCAACCGTCGCGCGATCATTGAGGCCGGAGCCTGCGATCATCGTATCCTCGACATGGGCGGCGAAGCTGTCGCCTGCATCCAGCACCGCTGCGATGCCGCCTTGCGCCCAATTTGTGGAGCCTGAGTCGAGCGCGCCCTTCGCCAGCACCAGCACTTTGCGATCTTGGGCCAAGTTGATTGCGGCGGTCAGCCCGGCGGCGCCGGACCCGATAATGACGACGTCATAAGTGGAAATGCTCATCGGGCTGCTTTTCTTTACTCTTTATCGCGGCGAATCCATCCGTAACCGGCACGAACAGCTTTGGGAAGCATGCCTAAAGCTGTCCCATTTTGATGTTGCGCGGCAACAAGTTGTGCAAATGCGATAGAGCGTTAACGAAATGGTAACCGTTCAGGGAACGTATTGGTTCAATTGCTATTTAGGTGGTGGGAACTGTTCCTGTTTCTCGAATGTGGGAGTCGCTATGAAAAAGACATATTTGCTGGGCGCTATTGCCGCCCTGACCGTCGCTATGCCGTCGGTCGCCGCCGAACTGATCAAGAATGGCGGTTTTGAAAGTGGTTTTAACAATTGGACTGTAACGACCGCTGGCGGTGGTTCGGCTCCCGTCGTCGTCGCTTATGGCCAGGCTGGTCAATATCCTGTTGGCGCCCATGGCGAAGCCATTACGGCTCCGGTCAATGGCGGCACCAGCGCTGCTTATTTCTCATCTGACACGGCGAGCCCTCACTCGCTTTCGCAGATCGTGAATGTTGCTGCGAACACGACCTACACGCTCAGCTTCGATTATTATGTGCCGCAGAATGGCTATAACAATCCTAACGACGCGCAGCTGTCCTTCCTGATCGGCGGCAACGCAGCCGGTTCAACGCTGACCGCAGGCTCCGGCTCGCTGTCGCCGCTGACCTGGTACACCTTCAGCACGACGTTCACGTCCGATGCTGGTGGCGACACGCCGCTCGCATTCCAGTTCACTGGCCTTGGCTCGACCGCAGCTGACTTCGCCATCGACAATGTGTCGATGACGGCAGTGCCTGAGCCAGCAACCTGGGCGCTGATGATCGGTGGCTTCGCGCTCGCCGGCATGCAGCTTCGTCGTCGCAAGAGCTCGGTCAGCTTCGCCTGATTTAGCCTGTAACGAACAAGATATTGGGCGTCGATCTACGGATCGGCGCCCTTTTTCTTTAGGCTGCAGCGTCTCGGGTGAGCTTGAGGAAGACGTCCTCCAGATCAGGATCATGTGTCGAGACATCGACAATGCCGAAGCCCTGCGCCTGCACCAGCGCCAGCACTTCGCCCGCCATCACCTTGTCGCGGCTGTAGGTGATGGTGAAGCTCCGCTCGTCGGTCCGCTCGACCTTCTCGAACCGCTCATGGCTGGGCAGCGCGGTCACATCGACATCGACCATCACCTCCAGGATTTTCTCCTGCGCCATGTTGACCAGCTCGCGGGTTGGCTTGTCGGCAATGAGGTGACCATGATTGATGATCGCGATGCGGTCACACAGCTCCTCGGCTTCCTCCAGATAATGGGTCGTCAGCACGATGGTGACGCCGCCCTCATTGAGCGAGCGGACATAGGACCATAATTGCTGGCGCAGCTCGATATCGACACCGGCAGTCGGCTCGTCCAGCACGAGGATGGGCGGGGAATGCACCATCGCCTTGGCGACCATCAACCGCCGCTTCATGCCACCAGAGAGCGTGCGCGAATAAGCCTTGGCCTTATCCTCCAGATGCACCGCGCGCAGCAGATCCATCGAGCGGCGCTGCGCCTTGGGCACGCTGTAATAGCCCGCCTGAATTTCCAGCGTCTCCAGCGGCGTGAAGAAGGGATCGAACAGGATTTCCTGATTGACGATGCCGATGGAATTGCGGGCATTGCGCGGGTTCTCATCGATATCGAAACCCCAGATGCTGGCGGTTCCACTCGTCTTGTTCACAAGGCCCGCAAGGATATTGATGATTGTGGATTTGCCCGCGCCATTGGGGCCGAGCAGGCCATAGATGCTCCCGCGCGGAATGCTCAGGTTCACGCCATCGACGGCCTTTTTGCCGCCCGCATAGGTCTTGCACAAATTGGTGAGTTCGATGGCTGCATCCGTCATGGCGCCGTCCTTAAAGCAAGCGGTGGCGGATGGAAACGGGTTCGCTACCCTGCCCGCACAAGCGCGCAATAGCACGCGGCCTGCAGAAACTCGGCGCGCTTGATGGCGAGCAGCGCGGAGGCCTGCTCATCCTCGCCCCATTGCTCGGCCTGCCAGCGCTCATCGAGGCTGGCGACATCGAACAGCGCGTCCGCGTCCAGCTCATCATGGAGACAGGCGAGCGTGCCGACGAGCGTGCCGCCGATCTGCGTGATGGTCGCCACGCCTGCGAGCAGCCAGGGATCGAGCGCCTCCACCTCGCCGCGCAGGGCGGCAAGCGTGAGCGCAGGTTGATCGACCGGCACGATGCCGCTGGTGACATTGAAGCTGACGCCATGCCGCACGCTCGCGCTTTGCAGCAACGGGCCCCATTCCGCCTCCTGCAGCGCAATCAACGTATCGGGCTGATCGGCGCGGTAGCAGAGCAGGTCGCTTTGGCCATAAGCGGCGATCTGCCCGCGAAAATCGCCGAGCGCGGGCAGCACCCGATCGATGGTCGCATTGGAAAAGCCGGTCATGGGCATGGTGTGCGGTGCGATATCCTCGCCCTGCGCATCCCACTCCTGCGCGATGGCGCGAGCGAGCGCCTCGCCCGGCACGATGAGCGGTGCGCGGGCTGGTGTGCGGACCGGGCGCTCATCGAGCAGGATCGCCCAGCCACCGGACTCATGCGGGAGAAGCTGCGATGTTTTCCAGAAGCGCTTCATTCACCTTCACCCAATTGCTGCTGTTCCAGTTGCCGGCGTGTGGAGAAGGCGCGTGCGAGCATGCGCGGCACGATGAGGAACTGGATGAAGCCGACCGTGGAGACGATGATGCCCAGATATTTGGCCTTGTCGCCCTGCACCCAATCAAAGCGCTGGAGCGAGATCGCCATGCCGAAGAGCAGGATGACTGCGCCGGACAAGCGGAACAGGCTGATCGCGAAAAAGCGCTGTTTGGCGAGCGCGGCCTGCCGCTCGGACGTCGTATCGGGTTGGGGATCGCTCATGCCAGCGCGATATGGCGAGCAAGCTGGGCGCTGTCCAGCGCGACGCTCAGCGCGCCAGCCTCCAGCAGGGTCGCTGCGTCATGATAGCCCCAGCCGACGCCCAGCCCCCGCACATTGGCGGCGCTGGCCATCAGCATGTCGAAACTGGTGTCGCCGATCATCACCGCATTTTCTCGCGCGACACCTGCATCGGACAAAGCCATCTCGATCATGGAAGGGTGCGGTTTGGAGGGGTGGCGGTCCGCCGTCTGGAGCGAAACGAACCGCCCCGAAAGACCGTGATGCTCAAGCGCAAATTGCAGCCCGCGATCCGACTTGCCCGTGGCAATGGCGAGCAGCCAGCCATCCGCCTCAAGGCTATCGAGCAAATCGGCGATCCCATCATAGAGCGGCTCATGCAGCGTGCCGCCGCTGCGCAATGCGCGGAAGGCGCGCTTATAATGCTCCGACAGATCCTGATGCAGGTCGTCCGGCGCATCGGGCAGCAATTGCGCCATGGCTTGCGGGAGCGACAGGCCGACGACCGAGAGACAGGTCTCCCGGACCGGCACTGGCAGCGACACCGCCTCGAACGCGCTCGCCATTGCCGCGACGATCGCGTGCTGGCTATCGATCAACGTGCCATCACAATCGAAAATGGCGAGGCGAAGAGGCATGAGAGCTTTTCCGGCGAGGGGAGGAGATCACCTCTTAGCGGGCGTGCCGATCAATACCACCCCAGCATGAGCACGCATTATCAGTACTCGATGCAAAAAAGAGGGCGCCAAAGCGATACGCTTTGGCGCCCCAGCATCGGTTGTCAGACACGGGGTTTTGTCTGCACCGTAAATTTGGTCAACGTCGGCCCGAAACGGGCGGACGCGATAGAAAACAACAGGAGATGACTTCACCAGATCCTGAGCAATCGGCACGGGAGGACCGAAACCCAGAAAATCGAATTCGCTGCTTCGTCCGGTTCGACATCATCTCCTGTAAGCCTTCGCTATGAATTGAGAATGCGCATTGAGGAATTCGGTTCCGCCTTCATGAAAAGAGCCGCAAAATAGCGTTGCCTGCGCTTTTGAGACAGGCTGCACTTACAGCTCGTTAACCATCCATTTGCTATGATCAGGTCGATTTGTTGCGCGGTTCAAGGGCGATATTTATGAAGCGGATGATCGGCTATTGCGCAATCCCAGCGCTGTTGATGGGGCTGAGCGGTTGTGGCGGCGGTGGCGGGGGTGTGGGCTCCACGCCAACACCCTCCCCGACACCAACGCCTACACCGACGCCCACGCCTGCACCGCCCGCTGTAATCATCGCGCCGGCACCCACTCCAACACCCGGCCCGACCCCGACACCCACCCCAAGCGTGAACTTCAACACCGCCGAATATAGCCGCTCGAATGGCCTGCCCTATCATAAAGCCATCACTGCCTATCAGGCTGGCGTGAGCGGCGCGGGCATCACCGTCGGCGTGATCGACACCGGGCTGACCGACGTGAATAACGAGTTTGCCGGGCGGATCAGCAGCAACTCGCGCGCATTTGCGGGCAATGCGACCTATCAGGATGTGGATGGCCATGGCACTGCCGTCGCCGCCGTCATTGCCGCCGCGCGCAATGACCAGCGCGTCATGGGCATGGCCTGGGGCGCCAATGTGATGGCGCTGCGCACGGATGATCGCAGCGATTGCGATGATGATGGATGCAGTCACCCAACCAGCGCGATCGCGAGCGCGATCGACCATGCCTGGCAGAATGGCGCGCGTGTCATCAACATCTCACTGGGCGGCGGTGCTGCGCCGAACAGCCTGTTGCAGGCCGTGAAGCGGGCGACCGATAACGACACCATCATCGTGATCTCCGCTGGCAATAATGAGGATGGCGAGGCCCCGCTCACAACGCCGGATGCGCTGGCGCGATCCTTTGCCAACCCGGCGTTCAGCAATGGGCGCGTCATCATCGCCAGCTCTGTGAATGCCGATGATACGGTGAGCAGCTTCTCGGCAGGCGTGCAGGGCTTTGAAACGGTGAGCATGGCGGCGCTTGGCAACCGTGTGCTGACCTTCGATCATACCGGCGCGGCCTTTCTCTATTCCGGCACGTCGTTCGCCGCTCCGCAGATATCAGGTGCGGCGGCGCTGCTGGCGCAGGCCTTCCCCAACCTCAATGGCAAGCAGATCGTGGATCTGTTGCTCGCCAGCGCGCGGGATGTGGGCGCTCCGGGAAATGACGCGCGCTATGGCGTGGGGATATTGGATATTGCCGAGGCGTTCAAACCTGTTGGCACGCTTGCCATCGCCGGGAGCAAGGTTGCGCTGGAGGTGAGCGCACCCAGCGCACTCTCCGCGCCAATGGGTGACGCCACGCCTGCTGCGATTAATAGTGTCGCGCTGGATAGCTACAAGCGGGCCTACCGGATCGATCTGACGCCAACCTTTGTGCAGCGTGGCGTGACACGGGCACTCGCTGCATCGCTGGATGTGACGCAACGGCAGGTGAACGTCGGCACGGATGCGATGTCTGTGGCGTTGAGCATTCAACCAGCCGCTGATCGGGTGGCGGCGGCGGACCCGCTCGCCTTTGCGCAGCGCGATGCGGACCGCTCTCGCCTGAACAGTGGCACATTGATGGCGCGGCTTTCGCCAAACGCACGGGTGGTGCTTGGCTTGCGCACTGGCATCGATGGCATCGAGCGGCGGCTGGCGGATCAGGCAACACCAAGCTTCCTGATGGCCGAGCAGGGCTTTGATGGCGATCAGGTGGATATGCGGGCGGGCACGGCGGTTGCGGTCTCGCAGCGGGTGGGGCGTGGCCTGAATATTACCGGCGGTTTCGAGACGGGCGAGATGAACCCGCCCTCCTATGCCCGGGCGTTGCGCGATGCGGTTGATGTGCGGAAAACGCCATATCATGCGGCGTCCGTGACGGTCGATCTCGCAAGGCGCGGCTTTGGGCTGTCGGTTGGCGCGACGGCGTTGAACGAGCCATCCAGTGCGCTGGGGGCGCGCTTCTCGCCTAACCTTGGCGCGCAATCGGCACGCAGCCTGTTCATGCGGATGGGCGCGCGCATGGCGTTGCCGGGTGATGTGACCTTCTCCGCCAATTGGCAGCAGGGCTGGACCCAGGCGGCGGCTGGCGGGCTTCTGCGCGATGGCGGCATGCTGATGAGCCGGAGCTGGTCAGCGGACGTGGCGCGGCGCGATCTGTTTGCGCGGGGTGACATGATCGGGGTGCGTATTTCGCAACCGCTGCGGGTCATGGCCAGTCGCTTCAATGTGCTGCTTGCGGATGGGTGGGACTGGCAGCGGGAGATTGCGACCGAGCGGACGGTAGCGCTCAATCTGGTGCCGCAGGGCCGCCAGCGCGATTATGAGCTGAGCTATGGGCGCGGGATTGGGCCGGGCTGGTTGGGGGCGAACCTGTATGTGCGCGAGCAGGGCGGGAACATTGCGACGATGCCGACGGAGTTGGGGATGGCGCTGCGCTGGTCGATGGGGTTTTAGGGGCGGCGACCCACTACGCACCCCGTCATTCCCGCGAACGCGGGAATCCAGGGACGACGCCGCAACTTCGCACAATTTCGATAGGTTGACTGGATTCCTGCGTTCGCAGGAATGACGATATGCGTGGAGTGCGAGCGGCGCGCCCCGCTTAAACCGTAAAGCTCTCGCCGCAGCCACAGCTACCCTTGGCATTGGGATTGCTGAACACAAAGCCAGCAGTGAAATCATCTTCCACCCAATCCATCGTCGATCCGATCAGATACAGCACTGACCCCGCATCGATGAACAAGACCCCACCCGGCGTCTCGATGCGCTCGTCAAACTTGGCAGCTTCGTTCACATAATCGACCGAATAGGCCAGCCCCGAGCAGCCGCGCCGTGGCGTGGAAAGCTTCACTCCTACCGCATCGGCAGGCGCCTTGGACATGAGCGCGGCCACACGATCCTGCGCAGCGGACGTCAGGATGACGGCGGCGGGCATGGTGCGCTTGGTGGTGGTCGTTGCGGTCGTCATCATCTTGGTTCCTGCTGCGAATATGGGGTCTGCGCGCGCAATGTCTATAACATGCCCAATTCGAGCTTGGCTTCGTCCGTCATTTTCTGTGGGTCCCACGGCGGATCCCACACGAGATTGACGTCGACCAGCCCAACGCCGGGCACAGCGCCGACGCGCATCTCGATCTCGCCGGGCATCGATTCCGCGACCGGGCAGTGCGGCGTCGTGAGGGTCATCGTGACGACGACATGATTGTCATCACCCACCTCAACGCCATAGATCAGGCCAAGATCATAGATATTCACCGGAATCTCGGGATCATAAATCTCTTTCAACGCAGAGATGACGGCATCGTAAGTCGCGCCGCCCGGCTCGCCAGCAACATCCGCCACGGGCTTTTGCGCGAGGAAGCCATCGAGATAATCCCGCTTGCGCTCGCCGCTTTCTGCGGGGGCTTCCGGCTGCATATCAACCGCATCAACGCGCGCACGGGGCGGCGTGGAGACGCTCTCGACTTCCTCGATCTTGATCATATTTTCGTCGGTCATCCGAATATCGTCCTAACCCGATCGAGGCCTTTGAGCAGTGCCTCGATATCCGTCTCGTCATTGTAAATGCCAAAGCTCACCCGCGCCGTCGCATCGACGCCGAGATGGCCCATGAGCGGCTGCGCACAATGGTGCCCGGCGCGGATCGCCACGCCGCTTTCATCCAATATGGTGCCGATGTCGTGCGGATGCACCCCATCCATCGCGAAAGATACGATGCCGGACGACAGGTCCGGCCCGAGCAGCCGGATGGAATTGATGCCGCGCAAGGCCTCGCGCGTTTGGGCGACGAGGGCGTCCTCATGCGCACCGATGCGCTCCATGCCGATGCTGTCGATATAATCGAGCGCGGCAGCCAGCGCGATCGTCTCGATGATGGCGGGCGTGCCTGCCTCAAACCTTGCAGGCGGCGGGGCATAGGTGGTGCGCGCGAAGGTCACCTTGTCGATCATTGCGCCGCCGCCATGATAGGGCGGCATATCAGCGAGGATCTCCGCCCGCGCCCACAGCACGCCGATGCCGGTCGGACCGTAAAGCTTGTGGCCGGAGAAGAGATAGAAATCACACCCCAGCGCCTGCACATCAATGGCGAGACGGGGCGCGGCCTGGCAGCCATCGACCAGCAGCAACGCGCCTGCGCCATGCGCGATATCGGCAGCGCGGCGCACATCGAGCAGCGAGCCGAGCACATTGGAGACATGGGCGAGTGCGACGATCTTGTGCTCAGGGCGGATCATCGCCGCCATCGCATCGAGATCGATCAGGCCATCATGAGTGAGCGGCACGACGTCGATCTGCGCGCCAGTCCGCTCGGCGATGAGCTGCCAAGGGACGATATTGCTGTGATGCTCAAGCTGGGAGAGCAGGATGCGATCGCCCGCTTGCAGGTTCTTGCCGCCCCAGCTTTGCGCGACGAGATTGATGCCCTCGGTCGCGCCGCGCACGAAGACGATCTCATTCTCGGATGGCGCGTTGATGAAGCGCGCAACCCTGCGTCGCGCCGCCTCGAAGGCGAGCGTCATGTCCGCCGAGCGCGCATAAACGCCGCGATGCACCGTGGCATAATCAGCGCCCATCGCGCGGACGGTCGCGTCGATCACGGCCTGCGGCTTTTGCGCTGTCGCGGCGGTATCGAGATAATGCCAGGGCTTGCCATCAGCCGTGACGAGGCCGGGGAAATCCTGCCGGATCGCTGCAACATCGAAGGCGGTTGTGCTCATCCCAGCCGCTCCAGCCGTGCACGCGCGCTGGCGGTAAAGCGATCCCGCTCGGTCTCATCCGCCATGTCATCGAACAGCCCCGCGATGAAGGCTTCCAGCAGCAGCGCCTGCGCCTGCGCCGGATCGATCCCGCGTGACGCCATGTAGAAAAGCGCGGCCTTGTCCAGCTGGCCGATGGTGGCGCCATGCGCGCACTTCACATCATCGGCGAAAATCTCAAGCTCGGGCTTGGCGTTGGCTGTGGCGGTGCGATCCATGAGCATCGCTTTGAAGCTTTGCGACGCATCGGTCTTTTGCGCATGGGGCGCGACACGGATCTGGCCCAAATAGCTGGTCATCGAGCGGCCCGCCGCGATGGCGCGCACAGTCTGCGCACTAGTGGCGTTGGGCTGCGCATGGTTGAGCGTGGTGACCAGTTCGAGCGTTTGCACGTCTCCGCCGATCAGCGCGGCCTTGAGATCGAAATGCGCACCATCGCCGAGCGTCACATCGAAGGTCACTCGACCCAGCGACCCGCCGATATTGAGCAGATGCGCGCTGAATGTGCCGCCCGCGCCAATCTCGATGCGATAATCGCGGATGACCGCCTCATCCTGCGCGGCATCCTGCAAAAGGGCGAAGCTGCGCGCCTCGCCAGCCGCCACCACGAACCGCTCCGGCTCGCCAGCAGGCCAAGCGCGCGCAGCGGCATCCACATCGCTGTAGCGCCAGGCTTCATCATGCCGCGTGGGGAGAGGCGCTAATGCGCTCATGCTGCGATCACCTCGGCATAGCCCTCGCGCTCCAGCGCCTGCGCCAGATCAGGCCCGCCGGACTTCACGATGCGGCCACCGGCCAGAATATGCACGAAATCGGGCTTCACATAGTCGAGCAGGCGCTGATAATGGGTGATAAGCAGCACGGCTTTATCGGGCGCGCGCATGATCGCATTGATGCCTGCACCGACGATCTTGAGCGCGTCGATATCGAGGCCGCTATCCGTCTCATCAAGGATGGCGAGCTTGGGCGCGAGAATGCCCATATGAACCATTTCGGCACGTTTCTTCTCACCACCCGAGAAGCCGACATTCACCGCGCGCTTGAGCATTTCCATGTCCATGCCGAGCAACCCGGCCTTCTCACGCGCGAGGCGCAGAAAGTCTGCCGCCGAGAGTGGCGCTTCGCCGCGCACCTTGCGCTGGCTGTTCAACGCCTCGCGCAGGAACTGCACGTTGGAGACACCGGGGATCTCGACCGGATATTGGAAACCTAGGAACAGCCCGGCAGCAGCCCGCTCATGTGGCGCCATGTCGAGCAAAGCCTGTCCATCAAAATCAACGCTGCCGCTCGTCACCTCATAGCCCGGCCGACCGCCAAGCGTGTAGGCGAGCGTGGATTTACCCGCGCCGTTCGGCCCCATGATCGCGTGGATTTCACCCGCATTGATCTGGAGCGAAAGGCCCTTGAGGATGGGCTTCTCGCCGATCTCGCTGTGAAGATTGTCGATACGCAGCATTATTTCGCTTTCAGCTTGGGATCGGCGCGGATAAGGGCGCGCGCGGTCCAGAAGGCCATGTCGCGCACGTCACCCGGAGCGGGAAACAGCGTGTCGATATGGCGTTTGATTGGCATATAGGGCCACCAGTCAGCGCCGCCTTCTGGCGCACCTTTCTCCAACAGCGTCGTCACGAATTCGGTGACTGGCTCCATGCGGGCGAGGTTTGGCGCCTTCGCCTTGTAGAAAGCCTTGTCGCTCTTGAGGCGCTCGACAAACGTCTCATCACCCTTGTCCAGCGCAGCGCGGCACGCGAGCTGATAGGCGTCCAGATCGCCAAATTCCTTCAGCGCGCGCGGCTGGAGCTCGCCTTCTTCCAGCTCATAATCTTCTTCCAGAATGCGGATGGCCGCCGTCCAAGATTGGCCATTGCCAACATCTTCCGCGAAATCGGCCAATGCGTCCTGGATATCGTCTTCGTCGCTCAAAATTCTGTCCTCATTGTCGTTCGTTTTGCGATCGTCTCGCGAATTACACTCGCCTTATCCGTCACCCCGGGCTTGATCCGGGGTCCCGCTGCCTTTGAGCGTCGCGCCGGGAAAAGCGGGACCCCGGATCAAGTCCGGGGTGACGTTGTGAGTGTACGGCATGGTCATCCGACACTGCCCTCAAGGCTAATGCCCAGAAGCTTCTGCGCCTCGACGGCAAATTCCATCGGCAACTGCTGCAGCACTTCCTTGGCGAAGCCGTTCACGATCAGGCTCACCGCCGCCTCCTGATCCAGCCCGCGCTGGGTCGCGTAAAACAGCTGATCATCGCTGATCTTGCTCGTCGTCGCCTCATGCTCGACGATGGCGCTCGGGTTCTTCACCTCAATATAAGGCACGGTGTGTGCGCCGCACTGGTCGCCCAACAACAGGCTGTCGCATTGCGTGAAATTGCGCGCACCTTCGGCACTGGCGCTCATCCGCACCAGCCCGCGATAGGTGCCGCTGGAGCGCCCGGCGCTAATGCCCTTCGACACGATGGTCGAGCGGGTATTCTTGCCGTTATGGATCATCTTGGTGCCGGTGTCCGCCTGCTGGCGATTGTTCGTCACCGCAACCGAGTAGAACTCGCCGACGCTATTCTCGCCATTCAGCACGCAGCTTGGATATTTCCAGGTGATGGCGCTGCCGGTTTCCACCTGCGTCCAGCTCACCTTGCTGTTGCGGCCCTGGCAGAGCGCGCGCTTGGTCACGAAATTATAGATGCCGCCCTTGCCCTGCGCATCGCCCGGATACCAGTTTTGCACGGTGCTATATTTGATCTCGGCATCATCGAGCGCGACCAGCTCGACCACGGCGGCGTGAAGCTGATTTTCGTCGCGCATGGGCGCGGTGCAGCCCTCAAGATAAGACACGTAACTGCCCTTTTCCGCGATGATGAGCGTGCGCTCGAACTGGCCGGTATTCTCGGCATTGATGCGGAAATAGGTGCTCAGCTCCATCGGGCAGCGCACGCCCTCTGGGATATAGACGAACGTCCCATCCGAAAAGACGGCGCAATTGAGCGTCGCGAAATAATTGTCATGCATCGGCACGATCTTGCCGAGCCATTTTTTCACCAGATCGGGAAATTCTTTGATCGCTTCGCTGATCGAGCGGAAGATGACGCCCGCCTCTTCCAGCTCCTTGCGGAAGGTGGTGGCCACCGAGACGCTATCGAACACCGCATCGACCGCGATCTTGCGCGAGCCGGATACGTTGGCGAGGACCTTCTGCTCCTCGATAGGAATACCAAGCTTCTCATAAACCCGACGAATTTCGGGATCGAGCTCATCGAGGCTTGAAAGCTCAGTCTTCTTCTTCTTGGGCGCCGCATAATAATAGGCGTCCTGATAATCGATGGGCTCCATGCTGAGCTTCGCCCAATCCGGCGCCGTCATCGTCAGCCAGTGGCGATAGGCCTTGAGCCGCCAGTCGAGCATCCATTCCGGTTCGTTCTTCTTACCGGAAATGAAGCGCACTGTATCTTCGGACAGGCCCTTGGGTGCGAACTCTTGCTCAATGTCCGAGCTGAAGCCCCACTCATAGTCACTCGCCTTTTCGGCAGCGGCCAGAGCGTCGGCATTTTTCGGGCGGGTATCGACGGGGGAGTTCATAATGCAGCCTCCAGAGGCGCTGTGCGGGCCGGGGCGAAGCTCGCGACCGGCAACATTTCAGGGCCAGCGATCAGATGCGCCAGCGTGACATTTGAGAGCGCGCCGCGAACCAGCGCGTTCACGCCCACCCAATGCAGGCGGATATCGCAGGATTGATTGAGCGCGCAGCAATCCGGCCCATGCGAATCGAGACAGGCGGTCAGCGCGATCGGCCCATCCACAGCCTCGATAATGTCCGCCAGCGTGATCGCCGCAGCCGGGCGGGCAAGCTTGATGCCGCCGCCACTGCCGCGCGTTCCCTTGATCAGCCCGGCGCGACCCAGCAGGCTCGCCAGCTTCTGCGCGGTCGGCACCGGAATGCCCGCTTCCTGCGCGAGCGTGGTGGCGTTGGCCCGGGCGCCACCGCAATGGGTGGCTGCGGTGCGCATCATCAGCACGGCATAATCGGCAAGGCTTGAAAGACGCATTTGCGAATGGTTCTCAAATCGGAGTAATTTGGTCTGATTGGCAAATGGGTAGGAAAGCCGTGAAAATCAAGCGGCAAATTTACCGCACGACGCAGGGTTAGGTATTTATCACGGACTCGTGGGCGCGCCGCTAGCTGATGCGGCTGAGCCGTGCAATCTCGCCTTTGATCTCTGCGCGGTTCATCGAGAGGCGCGTGACGACGCTGGCCCGCTCGCGCAATTCAGTCGGCGTAAGGCCAGTGAAATGCTTGAGTTCGCGGATGAAATGCGACTGATCGTAAAACGCATCCGAGCTGACATCGGCCCAATCCAGCTCCTCACGTGCCAGCTCCTGAGCGCAACGCAGCGCGCGATATTTGCGGGCCAGATATTTGGGTGGGGCACCGTAAAGCCGGTTGCACCAGCGGGCGAGTTGCCGGGCAGACAGGCCCGTCGCCTCCTGCAGGGCCTCCACACGGGGCGAGCGCTCATCGGCCAGCCAGCGGTCCGTCGCCTGAACGAAGAGCCGGTCCGTATCGGAAACCGGATGGAGGCGGGTTTGCAAAAATGCCCAAAGGAGATCGGCCGCGCTGGAAGCATCCTCAGTCGCGCGCAGGGTCAGCAGCATGTCATGCCACTGCGCACCGAACAGCGCGGCGAGATCCAGCGCATTGTCAGCGGCGCCATCGGCATCGCCAGCCCGCAGCGCTGCCCAGCCCAGCGGCAGCACGGTGACGCCGAACACCTGCATTGGCCCTGCCACATTGAAGGAGAGTGCCATGCTGGTTGGCCCCAGCAGGCAGCAATCAGGCGTCGCCACCTGCCTGCCATCCCCGAAGGTGTATTGGCCCACGCCGGCGAGCATGAAGCGAATCTGCGCGAAATCGGCACGGGTCTGGTCTGCGATGATCGGGCAATCTGCGGTGAACAAATAGGATGCGCCGAAATAATCGGACAATTCTGGCGGAGGGACGAGGTATCGCAACGCCATCATGTCGGCAGCATCGGCAAGTGACGAAAGACGGCTCATTGGCGACCCTGACCGGATATTGGCTTCATGGCGCAGCACAGGAAACAGAACGGCGCGCATCGACAGATCAGACGGGCAAAGAGCGATTCGCTTGCGTCCTCCTGCGCCATCCATCGCAATTTATGCACGATCTGAGGGGCATAGGAACAAAAAAGCGGCCCGGCGCACGAATGCTGCCGAGCCGCCGAGTAAAAGGTCTCTCAGTCGAAGACTGGAGAGCCCTTCGGGTCGCAAAAATTCGCTAGCTCGATTCGCGGCAAGTTTATTGGACGGATTCGTCATTGCCTCCTGTGGGAGACAGTTTTTAGAACATAGGCGCGTCGGGCGATTTGCAAGGCAACGCGCCTTTGACCGGGAACAGATGCGCTGGCATAGCGACCTCATGTATCGCCAAGTCCGCCCTCTGCTTTTCCAGTTCAATGCCGAACGCGCTCATGGTCTGGCCCTTGCCGCCTTGCGATTGCCCGTGCCGCACGCTGCGCGCCCGGACCCGATCCTTGCGCAATCTCTTTTCGGCCTGACGTTCAACGGCCCTGTCGGCCTGGCCGCGGGCTTCGACAAGGATGGCAAGGTCGCGCATCGCGTGGGTCGGCTGGGCTTCGATTATGCCGAGCTCGGCACGCTGACGCCGCTCCCCCAAAAGGGCAATCCCCGGCCAAGGCTGTTCCGGCTTGAGGAAGATCGGGCCGTCATCAACCGCCTGGGCTTCAATAATGAGGGTCAGGCGCTGGCCGCCGAACGGCTCGCGCGGCATGGCACCACCCGCAAATTCATCGTCGGCATCAATATTGGCGCGAACAAGGACGCGCCGGACAGGATCGCCGACTATGAGACCGGTGTGCGCCAGATGAGTCCCTATGCGCATTATCTCACCGTCAATGTCTCATCCCCCAATACCCCGGGCCTGCGCGCCTTGCAGGACCGTGGCGCACTGGACGAGCTGCTTGGCCGCGTGATCGCCGCGCGTGCGCCAGATGGTCCGCCGATCCTGCTCAAAATTGCACCTGATCTGGTGCCTGCGGACATTGAGAATATTGCGGAGCTTTCGCTTGAGCACCGGATAGATGGCCTCATCGTGACCAATACGACGATCAGCCGACCTCCCTTACTCTCGCCGCATGCAGGGGAGTCAGGCGGGCTTTCCGGCGCGCCGCTGCACGATCTTGCCGCTGCGAGCCTGCGCGACTTCAGGAAGCTGCTTGGCAAGAGGATGCCGCTGATCGGCGTGGGTGGGATCACCACCGCGGCGCAAGCCTATGCCCGCATCCGTGCTGGCGCGAGCTTGCTGCAACTTTACTCAGCGATGCTCTATGAGGGGCCATATCTGCCAGCGCGCATCAATGTGGGGCTCGCCGAGCTTTTGCGCCGGGATGGCTTCTCATCCATCACGCAGGCTGTTGGCGTCGATACGGATTGATTGCTGCAAAAGCCGCAACCGGATAAATCGTCCGCCCATTTTCCCATGTGATGAAGCCGATTGCCTTTCCCCTGCGTTTGCGCTTGTGAGCAAGCAAATCAGAATGATCGGACTTTAGCCAGATGGCGCCTAGCACCCCACCTTCCCATCGCATTGAGGATGGCTTTTTCATTGCTTTGGTGATCGTCATCACGGTCGCCTTCGCCTTGATTCTCGAGCCCTTTT
>CBIHKY010000002.1:0-92231 GCA_966205705.1 uncultured Alphaproteobacteria bacterium | reverse complement strand
TGCTCACGTGAGGAGCTAAACGTCCTACAAGTTGACGGATCCGGTCGCAGTGCTGACGGCCTGCGTTGCGGCTGCTACCGACCAACTTACGCCGTTCCAGTGCAGGACCGTGAACGTCAGCTCTTACCGAAACCTACGGTTGGCATATGTTTGAGCAGACGGGCAGAAGCGACACCAAAACGGAGGTTCGCGGCTTTAACTTAGCCCGTCAAAAGCTGTCCTACGTTCAAGCAATACCAGCAACGGAAAGAAGCCTGAATTCAGACCAGTGACCCCTATCAATTGAGGGGCACGATCGGCCACAAGGATAGTTGAGACCTAAAATACTTTGGCTGCACCGGCGAAGTGCGTCGCTCCATGATGGCGATTGGTGCATCAAATTTCGTGCCACATCTTAGCCTAGCAAACACCTGCATCACCGCCCCTCTTCCCTCGCCGCTCATCGCGCAGTAGCATGCGCGGCTAAGCCGGGATTCATCGGCACTGGAGAGTTTTCATGGCAGGCGGCTATCAGACTCTTGCGACCAAGGATCTGCCCAAGGGCAGCAAGGTCGAGCTATGGAACGCGTTTGGCAGCGAAACCCTGTCTGACATGAGTGTTGATCCGGATGATTCCGAAACATTCAATGCGCGTCTCTCCCGCCTGCAGATTGCTGATATGGGCGTGGTCTGGATGGAGACCACCGCCGCGACCGCGCGGCGCAGATCGCCCGATATCGGCCCCTGGGCTGCAGGTGCAGGCGAAGCATTTCTGCTGACCGTTCAGGAACTCGGCCAGAGCGCTCTCGATCATAATGGCCATGGCGGCGGACTTTTGCCGGGCGATATGATCCTGCGCGGCGGCAGTCGCCCCTGGACCACGCGGTCCTGCGGTCGAATGAGCACAGTCACACTCAAGATTCCCAGGGTCCGACTGCAGGATAGGATCAGCGACCCGGATCGTCTGGCCGGTTTAATATTTTCAGGACAGGAATCTCGCGTGCGCATGGCCGCATCGATCATTTTGTCCATCAAACGCTCATTGGCCGACACGCCGGAAGCGGGATGGGACGATGCCGTCGTCGATGTCGTCCTTGAGACGCTTTCACTCGCTTGCAAGCCTGCCTTGAGCGGCGAAACCGAGCATTGGTCCCGCGATCCTGTGAGCCGAGGCAAATGGCGGGACATTTGCGATCATGTCGAGCGGCACCTGGATGATCCGGACTTGTCTGTGGCCTCGATTGCGCAAGCAACCGGCCAGAGTGTGCGCTCTCTCCAGCGCCTGTTCGTCACGGGCGGAAAGACATCAAGTCGCTTCATTCTGGAACGCAGGCTGGAGCGCGCAGCTTTGTACATGCGTGACACAGGCGCTGGAACGCGCTCGATCACGGACATCGCCTTCTCTGTCGGCTTCAACGATCTGAGCTATTTCAGCCGCGCCTTCGCAGAGCGTTTTGGCATGTCGCCCAGGTCGTTTCGCGGCACGCTCTTCTAAAGGCGCCACACTTCAATATTGGCGCAATAGTCCAACTATTGTCGCTTCAGTGCGAGCAGGCTCATGCCGCCGCCACTAGCATCCCACTCACAAGGGATTGGCCAACAGGCTGCCGGGTGATCGCCCAGCGCTTTGCGCGCGCATCAGCGCAGGCTCCGTCTCTTGAAAGAAAGAATATCCAGACCCCGGCAACGATCGGGAGTCTGGATCAGGAGCGGAGACAAGAAATGGCACTGAAAACGTCCTTAATCGGAGCAAGCCGCCCAGCCCTTATTGCCCATCTGGCGATGTTGCTCGCGGCGCCCGCATTTGCGCAGACCCAGGCGCCCAACGCGCAGGCACAGCCATCCACAACATCGAGCGCAGACGCGACGAACGAGGATATCGTCGTCACGGCGCAGTTCCGCAGTCAGCGCCTTCAGGATACGCCGATCGCCATCTCCGCGATGAGCGGTGACATGCTGGAGAGCAAAAGCGCCTCGGACATTGTGAGCGCATCGACATCCGTACCGAATGTAAACCTGTCGCGCGGACAAGGCGGCTTCGGGCAGTTTGCGAGTATCTTCATCCGCGGTGTCGGCCAAGGCGATGTCCACTTCGCAGTCGAGCCGGGCGTGGGCATGTATCTCGATGACGTCTATTACGGTGTCATGTCGGGCGCGGTCTTTCAGTTGCTCGATACAGAGCGGGTTGAGGTCTCGCGCGGTCCTCAAGGCACCCTGTCTGGCAAGAACTCTCTTGGCGGGTCCATCAAGCTCTATTCGAAGAAACCCGGTCCCAATCCCGATGGCTATGTCGAGGTGACGGGCGGAGGGCGCAATCTCATCAGCGGCCGCGCTGCCTCCAATCTCACGCTGGTGGATGACAAGCTATACGCCCGCATCTCGATGGCAGGCCGCCGCCGGGATGGCTATCTTCAGCGCCTCGATTATGGCTGCGTGACCGGCAGTACGAGCACCGGGCGCACCGGTCCGTCATGTGTACTCGGCACGCAGGGCGGCGAAGAGGTCTGGTCTGCCCGCGCTGCGCTGCGCTGGCTGCCGACTGAGGGCATCGAGAATAATCTGGTTGTCGACATCATTCGCGACACGTCCGAAAATCCTGCCCAAAAGACGACCGTTCAGGGCGCTAGCTGGGCAGGCAGCGCGAACTACATTACGGGACCAACGGACTATACCAATTACGAAAATTATGTGAGCCGACCGACCGCTCCGGTGACTGCACCGGCCTATGCGATGTCGCCGGACAGCACATTGTCCGGCAAGGGTATATCGAACGTGCTGTCAATCGACCTGGCTGACCATCTCAAGCTTACCTCAATCACTGGCTATCGCACGTCATCGGTCAATCTCTCGGCCCAACTGGACCAAACGCCTGCCAGCATCAACGATCAGAACTGGCATCTCGAGCATAAGCAATTCACGCAGGAGCTGCGGCTTGCTGGTAAAATCGGCTCGCTGATCGATTGGGTCGTGGGCGGCTATTATTATCATGCCAAGGGTGTCTCCGAAGGCCGTGTAACGATATCCGGCGGCCTTGCGCCGGGTGGTGGCGGCGTCAATCTGGATACGGTGTTCCATGATCCGGTGAAGACGGTTTCAAAATCCGTTTTCGCGCATGGAGAAATTCACGCGACCGACCGGCTGACGCTGACGCTGGGTGGCCGATACACGGATGATCGCAAGGATTTCACCTTCAATCGCTATGATGCCTATGGTCGGCCGCATCCCACACTCGGGTCGCTTCTCAACCTGACACGGACCTTCGCGGGTGACAGGTTCGATTATCGGGTGAACCTCAATTACAAATTCTCCGAGGCGTTCATGGGCTATGGTCAGGTCTCGACGGGCTATAAGGGCGGCGGCATCAACCCGCGGCCATTCATTGCCAGCCAGGCACTCCCCTTCGAGCCTGAAACGCTCACCACTTATGAGCTTGGCTTCAAAAGTGCACTGCTGGACCGAATGGTCACTTTCAATGCAGCGGGCTTCTTCAGCAAATACAAGAATGTTCAGGGCACGCTTTTGCGCTGTGACAGCATTTCTCCAAGCGCAGGCTTTCCGTGCACACAGACCACCAACATCGGCGATGCTGAGATCAAGGGCGCTGAGGCGGAAATTGCGATCAGGCCAATCGGCGGTTTCTCGCTGGATGCTTCAATCGGCTATCTCGATTTCGAGTATAAGCGTGTGGCAGCTACATCGGGCGTGACCTTGGCTATGACGTCAATCTACACGCCAAAATGGACCGCTTCGGGCGGCATCCAATATAAGGCTGCGCTTGGTGACTGGGGTTCCATCACGCCGCGCCTGGACGTCACGCACAGGTCCAGCGTTCAAACGGAAGCGGTCAACTCCGCGCGCACGCAACTGGAAGCGCTCACGCTCGCCAATGCGCGGCTGACGTGGGAAAACGACCGCGAGGACTGGTCTGTAACTCTTTCGGCGACCAACCTGTTCGATAAATTCTATTACGAATCCTACTCTGCGCGACCGAACGCACCTTATCTCTCGGCATCTGCGCGGCTCGGCCAGCCTCGCCAATGGCAGGTGACCGTCAAGCGCACCTTCTAAAACGACCCCATGATCGCAATTCGGAGCTTATGATGACCACCCAAAGCCTTCAGCAAAAGATCGACAGCCACGGTGGCCCGCTCGAGATGATGCGTCAGTCGCAAACCGGCCCTTATGCTTATCCAATCCCGGCGGAATTCTCCAACTGGCGTGATGAGCAGCGGGCCTGGCGCGATGGCGTGGCCCTGATGGACCAATCCTACCACATGACGGACCTGTATGTGGAAGGGCCGGATGTTCACCGCTTCGTGTCCTCACTCGCGGTCAACAGCTTCAAGGGCTTTGGCGACAATAAGGCCAAGCAGTTCATCGCCTGCGGCCCGAGCGGCCACCTGATCGGTGATATGATCATCTTCGGGCTGGGCGATGAACTGGTGAACATTGTTGGTCGCCCGACCGTTGCAAACTGGGTTGAATATCATGCCGCGAAGGGCGGCTTTGATGTCCGCGTCGATCGGGATGAACGCACGCTCAACAATGCCAAGCCGCGCAAGACCTTCCGCTTTGAAATTCAGGGCCCAAAGGCATGGTTGCTGCTCGAGAAGCTCAATGGCGGGCCGATCGACCAGCCGCGCTTCTTCCAGATGGGCAAATTGCAAGCGGCTGCGCGTGAGCTGCGCTCGCTCCGCCATGGTATGGGCGGGGCGGCAGGTCTGGAGTTTTGGGGTCCGGTCGAGTGGGGGCCGGAGGTGAAAGCCGCGATCCTCGAAGCGGGCAAGGAATTCGATCTACGGCAAGTCGGCGCGCGGGCTTATTCAAGCGCTGCGGTGGATTCGGGCTGGCTACCCTGCCCCATGCCCGCCATTTACAGTGGCGAGGAAACGCGCGGCTATCGCGAATGGCTCAGCGCAAGCAGCTTTGATGGCATTGCCTCACTTGGCGGCAGCTTTGTCGGCAAGAGCATCAAGGACTATTATCTGACGCCATGGGACGTGGATTATGGCCGGCTCATCAAATTCGACCATGATTTCATCGGTCGCGAAGCGCTTGAGACGATGGTGGATGGCCCTCACCGCCAGAAAGTCTCTCTCGTCTGGCATCCTGATGATGTGACGGACGTGCTCAGCAGCCAGATGCGGCCGGGCGAGAATGGCAAATATATGGAAATGCCAACGCCGCATTATTCCAGCTACCCTTATGACTCGGTTTTCGATGCCAAGGGTCAGCAGGTCGGCTTCTCCAGCTATGCTGCGTTTTTGGCGCCAGACAGTGCGTGGGTTTCGCTCGCCATTGTGGATGAGGCGTCCGCAAAGCAGGGCACGGAACTCACGATCCTGTGGGGTGAGCCCGATGGCGGATCGAACCGTCCGACCGTGGAACGCCATATGCAGAAGGAAATTCGCGCAACCGTTTCAGGATGGCCTTTCTCCGCGCAGGCACAATCGGGCTACCGGCCTACTTAATGGAAAAGCGCCGCTCAGGGAGTCTACGCAATGATTGAACGATCAGTTCGATATGAGGGTGGATGCCTGTGCGGCGCAATCCGCTATGTCTTGAACGGCCCTAGCCTGTTCGAGTGCCAATGCTGCTGCCGCGATTGCCAGAAGGCGACCGGCGCTGGGCACACCACGATCATAGGCATCCACCAGAGCCAGTTGGCGCTGACCGGAACGCCCGCAACCTATACGAACAGCGGCGAAAGCGGAGAGAGCGTCACTCGCCATTTCTGCGATATATGCGCTGGCAGGCTCTACACCTCCGGCTCGATGCCGGGCGAGATGATCATGATTCAGGCGGGCTCCCTCGACGATCCGAATGTGGTTGAGCCCCAGAACGTCATTTACACCAAGCAGGCAGTGCGCTGGGATCATTTCGATCCGGCTATTCCGAGCTATGCTGACTATGCGCCCTTTTCCGCAGAAACGCAGGCCGCCATTGCGGGCGACCACGCCGCGCTGAACCTTCATGACTGACATGCCCCCCGCCCCGCACGCCGCATCACACGCACCGGTGCCAACCTCCTTCTCCAGACTGCTGGATCAGCGTCCGGTCAGGATGGCCCAGTGGATCATTCTCGCCTGCGTTCTGTTCGTGCTGGTGATCGACGGCATCGATATCCAGCTGCTCGGGCTGGTCGGTCCGGTCATCATTGCTGAGTGGGGCATTGATCGGGCGGCTTTTGGCCCCGCGCTTGCCGCAGCGCTTGTTGGCATGTCGCTGGGTGCCAGCATTGGCGGACTGATTGGCGATCGCATTGGCCGCCGCCGTGCGCTCCTGTTCGCAACCGCCCTGTTCGGCCTCACCACCATCGGCGCCGCCTTCACAACGGACGTCGTCAGCATGACGATCCTGCGGCTGGTAAGCGGGCTTGGTTTTGGCGCGGCGGGGCCAAATGGTCTTGCGCTCGCGAGCGAATGGTTGCCCGAGCGCTACCGCGCACAAGCCATCAGCCTGCTCTCGATTGGCACGCCAGCGGGCGGCATGATTGGGGCAACGCTCGTGGCCTTCACGCTCCCTGCGCATGGCTGGCAGGGCAGTTTTATTCTATGCGGCGCCCTCACGCTGGCGCTGTGCTGCCTCATGCCCTTCTTCCTCAAGGAATCCCCCAGCTACCTGCTGTCCAAAGGGCGTCAGGTCGAGGCTGAGCGGGCCGCCAGTCTGGCGCTGGGCGAGCCGATCTTGCTGGTGTCGGAAGACGTGCCGGTCCGGGCTGACAATGCCAAAGGCGGCACTGGCATTTTAAGCGCGGGTAACCGACGGTTGAGCCTGGGCAGCGGCACCGCATTTTTCGCAGCCTCAGTCATTTCCTATGCGTTTGCGGCCTGGACGACGGTGCTGCTTACCTCGGTTGGCTTCACCCTGAATGAAGCACTGCGGGCCAGTTTTGCGTTCAACCTCGCTGCGGTTGGCATCGCTCTGGCAGCTGGCTATCTCGTCCGACGGCTCGGGTCGCGGCTCATGCTGCAGATCAGCGGCAGCGGGCTTCTTGTCCTCATCGCTTCACTAGCTGTTTTCATTGAACAAATATCCGCCGCACCAGCCCCTTCAGAGCAGCTTGTCGTTGTCATCGTCATCGGCTGCATCGGCGGTCTGGCCGGGGCTGCGATGGCATCCATCTATGCGGTGATGGCCTTTGGCTACGCCGCTGCCTGCCGCGCATCCGGCATCGGGTTTGGCATGATGCTGGGCCGCGCCGGTGGCATCCTCACCTCGCTGATCGGCGGCTATCTGATCGGCCCACAAACCGGGGCGTCTCCGCTGATGTTCTTCGCTGTGCTCGCCGTCAATGCCGCGCTCATCGTCGCAACTGCCTTCCAGATTGATCGCCATATTCCAAGCGGCCGGGCGCGGCAGCGCGCGCCATCCGTCACCATGTCCCAGCGTTAAGGAGCAGTGCCATGTATCCATTTAAAGACGGCTGTTTCGCACCCCGCAATGGCTGGTATGTTGCAGCCTTCATTCATGAGGTGAAGCGCGAACTGCTGTCGCGCTGGATATTGAACGAGCCGGTGGTGCTATATAGAACTGAAGCAGGCGAGCCCATCGCGCTGGATGGCCGCTGCCCCCACCGGCACTTCCCTCTAGGCAAAAGCTGCCTGCGGGGCGATGAAATCCAGTGCGGCTATCATGGCATCACCTTTGGGCCAGACGGCAATTGCACAAAGGTCCCCTCCCAGACCCATATTCCGAAAAGCTACAAGGTGAAGAAATATCCGCTGGTCGAACATGGCATGTGGGTGTTCATCTGGCCGGGCGATCCTGACAAGGCAGACCCCGCCTTATTGCCCGATCTGGCTGCGTCGGGCTGGAACGAGCCAAGCTTCAGGTTCGAGCCATTTTACGCGGTGGAAGTCGAAGGCCGCTACCAGCTTCTGAACGACAACCTGCTCGATCTGACGCATCTGGCGTTTCTTCACAGCACGAGCATCGGCGTGGAAGGCAATGCATCAGCGCCGGAAGAGAGAGAAGAATTTGAGCATGTGATGAAGAGCCGCAGGCATATGCAGAACGTGCCGATGGCGACATCCCAGCTAGGTAGGTTCGGTTATGACGGCCCGGTCGATCGTGTGTCAGGCATGGATTTCTACCTGCCGGGCTTCCACGCCGGGCTCGATGAAACACAAATCCCTCAGGACCATGAAATGCGCGGCGGCGAGAAGCTGACGGTGCATCGCGTGTTCCATGCTGTTACCCCCGGCAAGCTCAAGAGCTGCAATTACTTCTTCGGCATGGGCGGTCTGATGACTGACGAGGATTTTGCGCACGCAAAAATCTATCTCGAGCCCGTCATCGAAGAAGATGCCATGGCGACGCGTGAGATTGAAGAGATCCTCTCGACACTCGACTATCTGCCCGAGGAGCTAATGCTCAAAAGCGACGCCAGCGCCGTGCAGGGCAGACGCAAATTGCAGGCAATGATGGATCTGGAAATGACGAGCGGAACTACCTGATTGTTGGCTTTCGTTCGCTCTGGTTGAGGCGGGTCGGTCTCGCCTTAACGGTCTAACGTCCGCACTTTGGTTTTAACCTGCTAACCGCTAACATGACCGACACACCAGAACGGATGGCATATTATACAGTTTCTTTATCGGAAAGCGGCCTGTCACGTTTGTCCGACATCGTGGCCATTCTAAGCCCCGCGAACTGACGTCCGCTTTTGGCCGAACCTGCCATTCGACTGCAGATCTTTGAATGGCGGGTAAGTCCCAACTCACGCCAATTCGACGCGGCTGTGGAACGTTGCCTTACGCCAGAACCAGTCATTCGCGCGTCCGGAATTAGCAGGGCAGTAAAGTCCGCTACTTGCTATCCCCGCGACAGATAACGGGGCCGTTAACCGAAAAATCGTTCAGCCATTGCTGAATTAACGATTTCGCCCCAGACTTGGTCACTTACAAACGCGCACCACGACTTCCTTGGTGAACCAGCCAGTTTGTTCGGCGGGATCGTGTCGATCTACGCAGTTCCGATCGTACCGCCTCCTGGGTACGCGGGAGTTGAGCCAGGTCACACCCTTCGAACTGGTGCTGCTGATCGTGATGAGCGACCTTATCCAGCAGGGCGTCACCCATAATGATTTCAGCCTGACGGGTGCGACGCTCGCCATTGGCACGATCGCATTTTGGGCAATCGCGCTGAGCTGGATCACCTATCTGTCGCCGCGCGCGCAGCGGATGCTTGAGGGTGTGCCGCGCGTACTCATCCAGCATGGTAGATTGATCGAGGCGAATATGCGCCGAGACCGGATCACGCGCGCCGAACTGGAGATCGAGACGCGGCTGTCCGGCATCCGCCATATGGCCGATGTCGAATGGGGATTTTAGAACCCAATGACAAGATCCGCTTCATACGCCGTGAGGACGAGGATCTGTCGCGCCAGCAGGATGACGAGAAGGCTATTTGAGTGTCTCCGGAACGATTGGAAATGGCTGATCGATGGTGAGATCGATCATCCAATTAACATGAAGCAGCAAGAGGGAACTGACCCAAAAATGCCGAGTTAGCACTCAGGTATATTAGCCGGTCGGAGAGCAGAATGTTATATAGCCCCACATCGGGCGCCCACTCCATTCTCGCGGTCGTTTTGGCCGGAGGACGGGGACGCAGACTTTACGACCTGACCGATACTCAGCCAAAACCTGCGCTTCCGGTCAGCACAAGCGGTCGGCTCATCGCGTCGCAGTGGCGCTGTCGAACGGAGAAATTGGCATGACATCGATCGCTTGGACTGCGGCTCAGATCACCCGCGTGTTGGCGAACGATGACGTGGTCTACCTCGCCGATGACGACCAGCAAGCGCAGTCGCTGACTGCTGCTTTGCGTGCAATGCTTCCCGATGCGCTGATCTTCTTTGTTCCGTCGAGCGACGCCTTACCCGGCGATCGAGCGCCAGCATCCCCTGCCAATATTGGGGTGCGAGTAGCAGCGCTCCATGCGCTGCGCATGGCTCATCAGAACCCACAGCGCTGCCGGATAGCCTGTGTAATGAGCGGCGAGGCCTCGGCGCGACTCTATCCACCTCCGGCCGCCTTCGATCAGGCGCTGCCGCGCATTTCGGTCGGCGACACTCTCGCTATCGATCATTTGTCGGAGTTGCTTGAAGATATTGGCTATTTCCCCGACGATCGCGTCGATGAGCCCGGCGAAATTGCAGTGCGCGGCGAGGTCGTAGATATCTTCCCAGCAGATGCAGGGCTACCGGCGCGTATTGAAATCGCGGATGGCACAGTCGCCTCGATCCGCTCCTTTGATGCTATCACGCAGCGTAGCGTCGACGAATTAACGGGCCTCGAAATCGGACGGGCCGCCGAGCCCTCAATGGAAAATGCCACCTCGATCCTCGCCCATATCTCGCCCGGCGTGATTCTGTTTTCTGAAAAAGCCGACAAGCGCCGTCGGCGGTGTCTCCACCTCGCTGTGGACGCCGCGGCCGGGAAGGCTGGGAATATTGACGCGGTCGGCGAAGACATCTGGACCGACGCCTTGTCCCAATGGCGCGTAGCGACGCTGGATGCCGACCATGAAATGGTGCCTCGCTTCGCCGAAACGCCATCCCCGCTGGCGGCGCTCGAGCGCTTCGCCAAACCGCTACTAAAGACGCACGCACTGGTTCTGGCTGGCAGCCAACGCGACCTGCGATTCCTGCGCGGACGGATTGCCAAACGCCTCGGTCTGGAGATGGCACCACTCGCGGATTGGGGCGCCGCCAATGCGCTTGCGCCTGGCATCGCCGGCTTCATCGAAATGCCCGCCGATAGTGGCTTCGTCGGCGAGGCTACAATCGTCGTCGCCGCGGCCGACCTGCTTGGGAGCCGCGCGCTTAGCGAGGGTGCTGTGACCGCCAGCGCCAATCTCTGGACCACCGGCGGCAGCGAGATCCGCATCGGCGATGTTGTCGTCCATGAGGATCATGGCGTTGGTATCGTCGCCGGGCTTGATGCGGCACCGGCGGGTGGCGAAGGCGACGAGATGATCGCGCTCGAATATGCGGGCGGCTCGCGGCGGCTGGTAGCGATCGAAGAGGCAGACCGGATCTGGCGCTATGGAGCAGACACCCAGGCCGTAACGCTCGACAAGCTCGATGGTTCGTCCTGGCTGAAGCGTCGCGGCGAGATCAACACCGCCATCGCGGAAAGCGCCAGGGGCCTGACGGCGCTGGCAGAAGCACGGGCCCGGCTGACCGCGCCGGTGCTAGATCCGGATCCCGCCGCCTATGAGAGATTTGCCAGTGGTTTCCCATATAACGAGACCGCTGATCAGGCACGGGCGATCGCGGCGGTGCGCGCCGATCTCGCCAGCGGCAAGCCGATGGACCGGCTTGTCGTGGGCGACGTCGGGTATGGCAAAACCGAAGTCGCGCGGCGCGCCGCCGCTATTGCGGCGCTGGCTGGGCGGCAGGTGATCGTCGCAGCACCGACGACGGTGCTGGTCCGCCAGCATCTCGCCAGCTTCGCAAACCGCTTTAAAGGATCAGGACTTCAGGTGGCCGCTCTATCGCGGCTGTCGAGCGTTGCGGAGAAAAAGGTAGTCAAGGCAGGCTTGGCCGATGGGTCGATCAATATCGTCATCGGCACCGGTGCCGTAATGGCTAAGGGCGTCAGCTACGCACGTCTCGGCCTCGTGGTGATCGATGAGGAACAGCGCTTTGGCGCCGCCGACAAGGCGCGGTTGCGTGGATCGGGAGAAACTCATCTACTCGCGTTAAGCGCGACGCCAATCCCGCGCACGTTGCAGATGGCCTTGGTAGGACTCCAGCAGGTCTCGATCATCGCCACCCCGCCAGCGCGTCGACAGCCAATTCGCACCGCCCTCGACCAATATGACGACACCCGCATCCGCACCGCCTTGCTGCGCGAAAAGGGCCGCGGCGGACAGAGTTTCGTCGTCGTGCCGAGAATTGAGGATATGGCAAAGCTCGCCGACAAGTTGCGTTGCGCCGCGCCCGATCTCACCTTGGTCGAGGCACATGGCAAGATGCCGCCATCTGAGATCGACGCGGCGATGGTCGGCTTTGCCGATGGGCAGGGTGACATTCTGCTCGCCACCAACATCATTGAGGCCGGGCTCGACGTGCCGCGTGCCAATACGATGATCGTGTGGCGCGCCGATCGTTTCGGACTGGCCCAGCTCCATCAGCTGCGCGGGCGGGTCGGGCGTGGAACACGGCGCGGGCAGGTCATACTGCTGACCAGCGAAGAGGAGATGATTAGCGAGCGCACGCTTAAGCGGCTGCGGACGCTTTCGATGTTCGACCGGCTGGGCGCCGGCTTCGAGATCAGCGCGCAGGATCTGGACATGCGCGGTGCCGGCGATCTGCTCGGCGAAACCCAGGCCGGTCACATGAAGCTGATCGGCATCGACCTGTACCAGCATCTGCTGGGCCAGGCGCTGTGCGAGGCGCGCGGAGAGAGCCTCGATCGCTGGACGCCGGAGCTGCATCTGGGCGCGCAAGGTGCTTTGCCCGAAGACTGGATCCCTGAAGCCGATACGCGCCTGACGCTCTACGTCCGATTAAGTCGGCTGGTCGAGGAGAGCGAGATCGACGCTTTTGAGGAAGAACTAATCGATCGCTTTGGACCCCTGGCCGATGCTGCAGCGGCACTGTTGGCCCGCGCTCGGCTGCGCCTCGCAGCCAGGGCGGCCTGTGTCGCTCGCATAGATGCCGGACCCTCAGCCATCGCTCTGACGCCGCGGCCGAATTTTGGCGGGGATGCGGCTCGACATGGCCTTATAGCCAAAGACAAGCGGCTGTTATTGGTTGAGGTCACTAATGCAGACGAACGCTTCGAGCGAGTCCAGTCATTACTTGAAGCCCTTGCCGCGTAAATAGGATGCGCGATTTAGCCAATATATCTGCTCCTCATGGGTATAAATGCGCGACCTCTGCTTCCGGCATGAGAGCACCAATCAGTAGGGAGCGGTGGCAGTTTTGCGGGTTGCGTTCAAAACAAAGCAAAGCCGTAGGCATCTCGTTCACGAGGTCGCATAACTGTGCCCCTTGCACGATCGCTTCAGGCAGTTCTAGCTGACCAGCATACACCTCGGCCAAACGAGTATGATCGCCTTTTCTCGCGGCTTCGCGGCCTTCAGGGGGCGTGCCGAGAGCCTTCAAACCAACATAGGCGATATTGGCTTCTCGTAAGCCGGCTGCCAAAATGTTCTTCGAGAAACCCGGTCGTCGGGAAAGCGGAACTGCGCGAACGTCAGCGACGCATCTGACTCCGGCATTAAGTAAAGCGGATACGAATTCCGCCTGGGTCGCACCCTCATATCCAATCGAAAATATCCTCATGTCCTAAAGATAGGAAGCTCGGCGATTATAGCTATGGTGCGATTTATGATGGCCGCCGCCCGCCGACATAGCCGACATTCGGGAGTTAAGCGTCACCAGCATATACTGTCATTCATATGGTTAAATCGGCTTCCGGGATATCTCGGGACGCCGACCGATGGCAAAAGCAAAAATGATGTGCCTGCAGCGAACATCGCATGTTCAACGCGCAGGGCGGCCACAAGCGCATCGACATCATCATGCGTGCTATACAGCCCTTGTATTTCCCGGCACTTCGTTTTTTTGGCCACCGCCAACCAGTTCTCGAGCGGTAAAATAAAAGCTTCGTGACTTCAGGCTGCCCCGTCCTCACTTCTCGTCGCGCCGACAATGCGAGTCACCGCCAGATCCCCTGTGACGTTACCCAGCGTACGGAAGATGTCTGGCAAGGTCTCGATCGCGAGCAGCAGCGCAAGCAATGCAACTAGCACGCCCATGGTCAAGCACACTGGCGCGATCACGAAAAATGAGACTTGGGCGGGCAGTTCAACGGCAGCAACACTTACTGCCGCAGCAACGATAGGCCCTGTCACCAGCGCCGTGGACGTGAGTGAGACGCCGTGAACTTTGGTGAGGTATATGACGACCGTCACATTCGCCGCAGCGCTGGTCACTCGAAACATTGATACAGCCAAGGGCACATCTTGTTAATCTTGATCAATCGATACGCTTTGAGCGCAACAAACGCAGCGAAACAGAGTAAAGCCTGCACGATGTCTGTTCACACCCAAGATCACGTCGATTCAGATCAAGCGCTCTCGATCCAATTGCTCTGACCGTATAACATGCTGATGAACCAACCAGACCGGTTTAGCCTGTCGCCATGCGGGCTTTCATTTTGGAACGAAGGGATCACTGCGGCCCAAGAGGCGAGTTTGATCGAGCGCATAGATGCCGAGCCACTCGAACCATTTCGGTTTCAAGGCTGGACAGGAAAGCGCGAGACGCACTCCTTCGGATGGCATTATGATTTTGAGCGTGGCGGGTTTGAAGAGACCGACCCGGTTCCGCATTGGCTGCAACCGATCCGGAATTCCCTCGCAAAACTCTCCGGGATAGCGCCAGAAGATTTAGTACAGGTTTTGTTGACCCGCTACGAGGCGGGCGCAGGGATAGGCTGGCATCGTGACAGATCGGTATTCAATGATGTTGTCGGACTATCGCTTGGTAGCGAAGCACCGCTACGCTTCAGACGCAGAGCGGGATCGAGCTTTGAGCGTTACACGGTGTCATTAGCTCCCCGCTCGGTTTACCTTCTCTCAGGCGAAGCGCGCAACATTTGGGAGCATAGCATTCCTCCCGTAAAGGAGCCGCGCTGGTCGATCACGTTCCGCACCTTATCGAGTAACCAGAGCGCACGGCGTAAAGTCGCTTATTCACCAAATCATGCTTGATTGTGTGATCATTGGCGGCGGTCCAGCGGGACTGACAGCAGCCATATATCTTGCACGCTTCCACCTTTCGGTCCTGGTGGTCGACAGAGGTGACGGTCGGGCTCTCTCCATCCCTCGTTCCCATAATCATGCCGGTTTCCCGGATGGCATCGCCGGAGCGCACCTCATCGCTTTGATGACCGAACAAGCTATCAAATATGGAGCGCAGATCGTTCATGGCGAGGTTGCGCGACTGCAACCCTCGTCTGATGGAAATCTCACCTGCGACTGGGAGGACAAATCCTACACCGCAAGGTCCGTGCTGCTCGCAACCGGCGTCGTTAATCGCCGTCCCATGATCGACGATGCGATGCATGATGAGGGCCTCCAAAGGGGACTGATCCGCTACTGCCCTGTGTGCGATGGTTATGAAGTCACGGACCAGACTGTCGCGGTTGTGGGTTCAGAGCATCATGGCGTTGAAGAAGCAGTTTTCCTTCGTAGCTTCACCCGGCACATCACACTCATTTGCCCCTATGGCACTCACCGGCTGTCCGAAGATTTGCGAGCGCGTTGTGACTCGGCTGGCATTGAGGTTATGGATGGCCCCATTCATAGGTTCACCCTGCTGGACAATAAAATCGCCCTGAATGTGCCTGGGAAGCAGCTTCGTTTCGATACCTTGTACCCGGCGCTGGGATCAGACATCCAGTCTGAACTGGCCGTCAGCTTAGGCGCTGATGTCTCGGAAGAAGGTCAGGTGAAGGTTGACCTCCAACAACGCACATCCATTCGCGGCCTTTATGCTGCAGGCGACGTCGTGTTGGGGCTAGACCAGATCAGTCACGCGATGGGCGAAGGTGGAGTGGCAGCCACCGCAATCCGCAATGACTTGGCGCAGCATGGTCTTCTGCTTCGCTAAGCCCTTCGATTAACAGGCCGCTGCGCACAGACGTCTATCCCAAAGGCGTGTTTAGAAAGATCATGATACCTTGCCCCCGCAAGATGACCGCCAGGGCCAACGCTGCCATCGGTTTGTCGATCGTCGGCCAAGGATAATTCCCCCGCCAACGTGTGGCACCGCTCACAGTTTAGGGCTTTTGATATCCCGTAACGCGCAGCGTCAAGCGGCCTCGACGGGGATCAGATGTAAACATGAGGGAGCCTTCCCCAGTGCTTTGACCGGCAATATAATCAATCGTAACCTGGCTGACCTCGATCATCGAGCCAAGTTCGAGCTTCCCTTCAATCTGGACGGAAGCCGCTGTTCCGCCTGACTCATTCGACGCCTTGAATGGCACGACATAGCTCGATGGGGTTGCAATGATCTCGCCAGGCAAGACCGCAATGTTTGGCGGCTGCTGTGACGATCCAGTGATCGCATCATGACCGATCGCCGCAAGAAGACAGATCAGGAAGAGGAAGCCCGCGCCCGCCGCAACCCATTCAAGCAGCGGAGTTCTTTCGCCTTGGCCATTCTTGCGTTCAACCATTTTGCCTCACCCTAAACAATCAAACGGGCGATTGCGGCGCCGATGCTCGCCGGAAAGCCAAGAACAACCATGCTTCCTGCCAGCACATCAAAGCTCATTCCATCAAGGCGTCCGAAGGTCCACAACACATAGAGGCATACAAGAAGGGCCACGCCGTACCCAGGCACTGTATAAGCGAGAAATATGCGGGCGGTGCCATAACCTTCGGGAGGGCTCTCCCTGCCTGGAAAGCCAAGGGTAAACACAAGGGCATGCAGCATCAGAAGCGACACACCGATCAGTGCGAGGCTGTGCCATGCGGTCATCTTGAATCCGATGAGAATCACCTCTTCGGTCGGTGCGATGTTGAAAGCGAAGAAAAGCGCGCCGGCCATCATCAGAAAGAGCTGTGCGGCATATCCCTTCGTGCGCGCCGAACGCTCCTCGTTCGTGTCCGCTTCTCCCTCGCCAAGCTGTTTGCGTGCCAGCATTGCGCCAAAGCTGGAGGGAACACTCTGAACCGCAATCATGCCAGCGATTTCCGTCATGGACATGGAGACTGCAATTAGGCCGAAGAGACTGAGCACAGCGATCGAGGCGACAATGCCGACTGCATATGCGCCAAATGCATCGAGAACATCCTCCTTCAATGTCATCGTGGGTTCGAAGCCGCCGAAACGGGAGAGGAAAACGAGAACTGCGATATTCAAGGTTAGGAATAACAGCAGGCGCATGGAATGCATAGAATGGCCCAGCGACCACATTTCCATCGTCATCAGGAGCGGGAGGCCAAAGATGATCGCACCAGCCGCAGCCCGCATCAGGCCGCGTGCATAGTTCGGATTTGTACTAGCACTCAAGGGGATGTGTCCATCAATGACCGTTAGTCCAACGTCCTAGGCGCTGCCTATCCCTTTTAGCTTAAACTGACGCTCCACATCGAGGATGCTGACAGGCAGCCCATGACCGCTGTTGCGATGTCGGGCACCATTTATAATTTGGATCGTTCGCTGAACTGAGCTGTTCAAAGGCATGGCATTTTCCGGTGGAGGAGACCATGATCCATGACGAAACGATCGCGCATTTATACGCACAGCGCGAGGCCTATAGGCATATGGCCGTGCAAGCTTGTAGAAGAGAGCTAACCGAGCTCTATCGCCGCTATGTTGAGTTTTACGACGGTATTCTCGAAGATGCCCTGGCTCTTTGGGAGCCGGTTAGCGAGCAGTCAGCAAAACAAAATGAAGACCGCACATTCCATTGGAGTCGCTCGCGTAGAGGGCGATCTGGACCTTTGAACACTCCCAGGCAAAACAGCCCAAAGAGGTATTTCTCGTACGCCAAGACCTGATATGGCCTCGAAATAGGTTAGCTTTCTGAACGCGCCGTCAGTTGAAGGGCTGATCCTCTTAGAATGCCTGTCCCGTCCGGTTCTTTACCGCAGGCAGATTGGACACCTTCTCGTGCCAGGCTGTCAGCGCGGTTAGTTCCGGTGCGACCGTAAGACCCGCTCCCGTTATGAAGGCGAGCGCAGCCCAGAGCGAAATATCCGCCAGCGAGAAAATATCACCCGCGACGAACGGGCGATCGCGGAGCGCTGCATTAAAATAGGGCAGGTTCGCGACCGCCAGCGCCCCGCGACGCTCGCCCCACGCCCTCTTCTGCGTCGCATCCCAATCTGGCATGCGCCAAGGCCGCAGCGCTTCGCCAAGGCCGGGCGTGCCATAGTGGAAATAATCGTCGACTGGATCGAGCAGCATTATCTCGACCCGGCGTTGCATCATGTGGATGAAGCCCTTCTCGCGAGGTGTGACGCCGGTCAGGATTGGATTGCCGTCCAGATTGTCGAGATATTCTGTGATCGCCGGGGATTCCGAGAGCGCAAGCCCATCGTCCAGTATGAGCACGGGCGTCTTACCGATGGGGTTTAGCGCCAGGAACCAGTCCTGCTTCTGCTCGGCCCCTACCAGATCCACCTGGATAATCTCGACAGCTTCATCGAGATTTTTCGCCGCAAGGACGATCCGGATGCGCGCGGCATTGGGTGTTCCCTGGCGATCATACAGTTTCATGGCTATTTCTCGCGACGTCGAAGGATGGCTGATCTTGGCAGCACAGTCACCCGCTTGCGCGGAATTGTCGAGGGCAGCAGCTGACTTTGCCGACGGCCTAAAAAGAGACGCTACACGGGCGAGCGCCCCTCGCTAACGATTGCGACATCTGGGTGCTGGTCGGCGGCTGTCCATCACCATCTAACAACATAACTGCTACTGCCGACACTGCCATCGTCCCGAAACCATCCATCCGTTCACAATTCGAGGATACGGCGTTGATCATTGCTACCGGCCATTCCGCCTATCGGGGCGCTCGATTCACAAGTGCTGACTTCAATCAGGGTTAGGCAGCGAGACGCGAGATGTGATTTAGCGCACTCTCTATGGCCTTTACCCGATGATCGGGGCCAAGCTGTACGCCTTCTGCGATGACGAACTCTGGCTCCAAGCCGATGAACGCGAACACCGCCCGCAGATAGCTCTCCAAATGCTCCATCGCGGCCATCGGCGTATCGGCACCGTAGAAGCCACCGCGCGAGACCGCCACTATGATGCGCTTGGGACCGGCAAGACCGACGACACCAGTCTCTGTATATCTGAACGTGCGACCTGCGACGAGGATCTGGTCGATCCACGCCTTAAGCTGGCTAGGCAATGAGAAATTATACATGGGCGCGCCTATTACGACCGTGTCAGCTTTCAGAAACTCCTCGACGCTTTCATTTTCTTCACCGATCACGAAATGAGGAAGCGGCGCTGCAGCGACGTCGCGATAAGTGATTTGCGCTGAAGGATCGGCGTGCTGAAGCCGCTCGACGATGGCAGCGGTGAGCTGGCGGCTGACCGAATTTTCACCGGTGATGCTGGAATCGACTAGTAAAATCATTTTGGCTCCTTGGTATGGATTTGTAACCAAGGCACCATATGTTACTGCTGGAAAATACCCGCAAGGAGGCACTAATTTGTCAGTCGATAACATCGATGTGACCGACCAGATCGAGGTCGATCACAGCAACTGCCGTCGCGTGGCGCCGATCTTGGCGCGCGTAGGTGACAAATGGAGCATCCTGACGGTGATGAACCTTGCTGGCGGGTCCAAGAGGTTCAGCGAGCTACGTCGCGGTATCGATGGCATCTCGCAGCGCATGCTCACGCTCACCCTGCGAGGGCTCGAGCGCGATGGCTTCGTCGCGCGCACGGTCACGCCGAGCATTCCGCCGCGCGTGGACTATGAGCTCACGCCGCTCGGCCGATCATTGTGTGAGCCAGTGATGGCGCTGGGTGGCTGGGCGCAGGCCAATCTCGACGTAATTGACGCAGCGCGCGCAGTCTTCGACGCGCGAAGTGAACAGTAACGGGCGCTGTCAAAATTTGCCTACAAAGCGGGCATTCAGATTAGCGTTTACTCAGATGATCGTCTCGATTTTGATCACCGGCGCCTCATCCGGCTATGGCAAAGCGATTGCAAAGCTATTTCTTTCACGTGGCTAGACTTTGCTCGCCACCATGCGCCAGCCCAACCCCACGTTTGATCGCAGGCGCGTCGGACCGGCTACGTGTATTGCCCTTCGATGTCACGAGCGAGGGAGCATTGCCGCGCTTATGGAAACGACAGGCCTGGTGGATGTCCTTGTAAAGAATGCCGGCATCGGAGGTGTCGGCGCGTTTGAAGCAATGTCGATGCCTTTCATCCGGCAGCTTATCGAATCCAACACAATCGGCGTGATGGCAATGACCAAGGCGGTCATTCCTCAGATGCGTGAGCGCCGCTCCTGCGCGATCGTCAACGTGACGTCCCGAATTCACTCAGTGGCCCAAGCACGTTCGTACAATCGAGCCATTTCCTTGTTTGAAGGAAGGCGTGGATTGTTCGCTGGGGAGCCTGACGCAAACGCTTGGTCAACCATCAGCGGGATTAGTTGCTGCCAAGTCTCGCTAGAAATGCCAAGCTTGCGTGGATTAGGAACTTCAAGATCACGGTTAAGAGCGCTCAGTTCCTCAACCAGCCTGTTAACGCTCATCTGATCGCCCTCCCCTACTTTCGCCACGCCCATAGCCTCCGCGCAAATGGCGTAACGACGTGGCGCTCCTACAGCGGAAAAAGCGGTAACAAGGGGCAAGAGCATCGCATTGGAGAGCCCGTGAGGAACATGGAAGTGCGCGCCAATTGGCCGACTCATTCCGTGCACCAGGGCAACGGAGCTGTTGGAAAAAGCGATACCTGCGTAAGTAGCGCCTAGCATCATAGCCTCTCTGGCTTCGCGGTCATGGCCGTCCACCCAAACGCGTCGCAAATTTGGCGAAATCAGGCGCATAGCTTCCAAAGCGAACCGGTCAGAGACTGGGTTCGCCGCGCGTGAGACATAAGCCTCAATAGCGTGCGTTAGAGAATCAATTCCGGTGTCCGCAGTCAGGCGCGGCGGCATAGTGAGAGTTAATTCAAAGTCGATCAGAGCAGCAACCGGCAGATACGCCAGCCCGATACACAGCATCTTCTCGTCTTTCTCATTGTCGGTCACGATGGTGAAGCGTGTGACCTCGCTGCCAGTACCAGCCGTGGTGGGGATCGCAATTACCGGAAGACCGGGCTCATCCTGAACGTGTGGAGCTTTGTAATCGCGGCAGATTCCACCATGCACCGCGAGAACCGCAACGGCTTTGGCACTGTCGATCGGGCTCCCGCCCCCAAAGGCAATAACGCAGTCATGGTCACCCTCTTTGAGCGCGGAGAGAGCGCGCTCGACGGACGGTACATCGGGCTCTGGCTCGGTATCAGCGTAAAGCCGCACCTTCATGTGGGCAGTTTCGAGCGCTGCTGTCAGCGGTCGGGCGTGGCCATTGCTTACGAGATAATCATCGCTCATTAAAAACGGTTTGGAGAGGCCAAGTTGCCGCAGCACGTCCGGCAAGAGTAGTGAGGCGCCGCCACCAACACGCATGAGCCGTGGGAAAGCCACGGAATAGGGCATCAAGCCTCTCCACATCTTCTGCCAAGCCGCTTGGCCAGCCATTTCGCGGCTGGAATATGTTGTCGTGGCAGGTGGAGCAAAGCGACAAAAGCGCAGGTTAGCTGTGCGCTTTTACACCTTCATGAAGATGAGCTTCTTCAACGTCTGTCGCTGAAGAGACAGATTCTGGCCCCAAGAAAATGGCCTGATGAGCGTCAACCTCGGCCCTTATGAATCGTCGGACAGCCTGCACACGCGGACTAGGCGCAACGTCAGTGCTGGCGACAAGCCAATAGCTCCGCTTTAAAGCTATTTGCTTTGGAAGGATCGGGACGAGCTCGGGGTGGCGCGCGGCAATATAAACAGGGAGGACACAAAGCCCATAACCGGCAATCGCAGCCTCAGTCTGTGCGTGTAGACTGGAACTCTGCAATCGTGCGCGAAGTCCCTTTGCCACCTCGTCGAGATAATCAAGTCCACGAACAAAAACGAGGTCGTCAATATAACCGCAAAAGACATGATCGCGCAGATCTTCCTCAGTCGTGATGGGTGCATGAGCGGCGAGATAACTGCGCGCACCATAAACATATAGCGCGTAGTCCGTAAGCTTTTCGCGGAAAAAGCGCCCAGTTTCTGGTGGTTGTAGGCTGATTGCAATGTCTGCCTCCCTGCGAGACAGAGCAACGATCTGCTGCAGCGTAAGCAACTCTATTGTCAGGTTGGGATATAGCGCAGCGAATTTAGGCAATCGTCCTGCAAGAAAGAAATTCCCAAATCCTTCCAGGGAGCTGATTCGGACGATCCCACCCACGCCGTGCGTGCTCGCAAGCATTTCCCGGCCAATTTTTCGTGTTTCATCCTGGATTGCGTCAGCGCACGGGAGCAGGCGCTCACCATTCGCGGTAAGAAAATAGCCGCGCGGGGTTCGCTCGAAGAGTTTAACAGCCATTGAGCGTTCCAGCGCATCGATGCGTCGAATGATAGTCGCATGATCGACGCCCAGGCGACGTGCGGCCGCTGAAACAGTACCGGATTGTGCAACGCTCAGAAAATAGCGCAAATCATCCCAATCAAACGATCGCATCGGCCTCTCCTGCATTCTTGCACAGCGAAATTGCGCTATTGCCCATTTGACCGCACACGGCAACTGTTGCAAATCTCTACTATCGTATTGAAAAATTTGCGTGTCCGCGTGGCAATGGCCAGCGAGGATGGGTGGGGAGAGAATAGCTGATGAGGGAAAAGCCGGACCGCGGTCTGCGCAAATGGGTAAACCTTTTGCTGCTCGTGCCATGCATTGCCGCTCTTTGGGTGCCCCTCTACAATTTTGACGAACCTCGACTGTTCGGCATCCCCTTTTTCTACGTCTGGCAGCTTATCTGGATCTGGCTTGGTGCTGGCCTTACCTGGATTGTCTATCACGTCGACTGGAAGGATCGCGGGCTGTGAGCGAAACTGCCAGTCCTATCGCGATCAGCGTTTTTCTAGCGCTTGTGATAATCATATCTTCACTCGGCTTCATTGCTGGTCGTTGGAAAAGAGGTAATCTCACCCAACTCGATGAATGGGGCCTCGGCGGTCGCCGCTTTGGTCCGCTGCTGGTATGGTTCCTCCTTGGGGGCGATCTTTATACAGCTTACACATTCGTCGCGCTCCCGGCTCTCATGTATGGCGCGGGCGGCGCGGGCTTCTTCGCAGTCCCCTACTCGATCATTGTCTTCCCGATTGTATTTGCGATCTTTCCCAAAGTCTGGAGCCTGTGTGCGGAGCGTGGCTATGTAACAGCCGCCGACATGGTTCAGGGCCTTTTCCGTAACAAGGCATTGGCACTCATGATCGCGCTGACTGGCATCATTGCCACCATGCCCTATCTCTCGCTCCAGCTCGTCGGCTTGGAAGCAATCTTTGCCGGTCTTGGCCTGCATGCAAATGTAACTTTGTTTTGTCATGAAATGGAGTTGCCGCTGCTTGTTGCCTTCACGGTAATGGCAGGTTTCACATACAATAGCGGCATTCGCGCACCCGCGATGATGGCGATTGCCAAAGACATATTGATTTACACGACGCTCATCGCGGCAGTCATTATCATCCCTGCAAAGCTCGGAGGTTATGCTGCAGTTTTCGATGCCGTACCTCCCGAAAAGCTCATCATTCCGTCCGGCCCTGCCGACAGCCTCGGCCCGCAATTTGCTTATGCAACGCTGGCGCTTGGTGGCGCACTTGGTCTATTTCTCTACCCCCATGCCCTCACCGGATTGCTTGCCGCTTCCAGCCGCGATGCCATCCGCCGCAACGCCGTCTTCATGCCGATCTATGCTTTCGCGCTGGCGCTGCTCTTGCTGCTCGGCTTCATGGCGCTTGCCTCAGGCGTCAAGGATATGCCCGAATTTGCAGATGGCTTTGCTCGCTTCGGCAACATCTACGCGGTGCCGGCGCTGTTCAATTACATGTTCCCGCCCTGGTTCGTCGGCGTGGCTTTTGCAGCGATCGCGATTGGCGCTTTGGTTCCTGGCGCAATCATGTCGATCGCTGCCGCCAATCTGTTCACCCGCAATGTCTACCGGGCCTATATCAATCCCAATTGCAGTGAAGCGCACGAGACGCAGGTCGCCAAGATTTTTTCACTGGCGGTCAAGGCGGGCGCACTCGGGTTCGTAACATTTTTTCCCGAAACGTCAGTTGTGCAGCTTCAGCTTATCGGCGGCATCTGGATGTGCCAGACGCTCCCTGCCGTGTTGATGGGACTTTACCTCAAATGGCTTAACGGCAACGCGCTCCTGCTGGGCTGGATGGCTGGCATCGGCGCTGGAACTGCGATGGCCGCCGCTATGGATTTCAAGGACTCCGTCTACACGCTGCGGATACTCGGTCTCGACATACCCTGCTATTCAGCCGTCAGCGCCCTCATCCTCAACATCGCGGTCACGCTGCTGCTGAGCCTTTGCTTTCGCGCACGGACGCGCACGGACGCACAGTTTCTGGAAGCGACATCGTGAAACTTTACTGGGCTCCCATGTCCCCCTTCGTCCGCAAGGTGATGATCTGCGCGCATGAGACGCGCACGGTCGATCGCATCGATTGCATCGAGACAAGCGTCTCTATGGGCGAACCCAATGCAAGCCTGCAGGCGGATAATCCGCTGAGCAAAATTCCCACGCTTGTGCTGGATGACGGCAGCCCGCTCTACGACAGCCGCGCCATCTGCGAATTCCTTGATAGTTTGAGCGATGCCCCCCCGCTTTTTCCTGACGGCCCATCTCGCTGGGATGCTGCGCGCCGTCACAGCCTGGGCGACGGGATGATGGACATGCTGATCCTGTGGCGCCAAGAACGCTTGAAGCCGCACGACCGGCAAACCCCTGAGTGGCTCGCGACGTTCGCCTGTAAAATCGAGGTCGCGCTCACCGAGCTCGATAAGGAAGCTTCGCGCTGGGCAGAGCAGCCATTCGATATCGGCCATGCCGCTCTTGGTTGTGCGCTCGGTTATATGGACCTGCGTTTCAACGACCTTGAGTGGCGCAAGGGCGTGTCGAACCTTGCAGCCTGGCACGCGCACTTCGAGGCGCGCCCTTCGGCCACCGCCACGCGAACAGCCTCAATCTCCTGAATGAACGGTCGCTTTTTCAAGGGAATTACGATGTCTAACAAGCGAACTGAGTTTCTCAACGTTCCAATGCTCATCAGAAATGCCGGAAACATGCATGTTTGCTAGAGCCGGGCTGCTGCTTCTCGTCAGCCTTGGCCTGACAGCAACGCCTTTACCCGCCCAGAGCAATTCAACACTCGCAGAACGCGCTGCGCAGCTTCAGGTCGATAGTTCCGCCGCAATGGCTGTGCATCAGGTTCGTGACCTGCACATCGCTTATACTCAACTCGCCGAAGTCGGGCTGTGGCAGGACATGGCGGATCTTTTCGCTGATGATGCGCAGATGATCGTGGGTGATCGGACCCTGAGCGGCAAAGCGGCGATTGGCCAATGGATTAAAGACGAGCTCGGGAACGGCAAATCCGGGCTGGCGAGTGGCGACGTCCGCACTTTCCTCCCTTTCACACCGGTTATCAATCTTGGCGGGGAGGGCAAGTCAGCCAAGGTGCGTTGGCATGAGCTTGCGATGGTGGGCGCTTTTGGTAAGGAGGCCCGCTGGGCCGGTGGAATCTATCAAAACGAGTATGTGAAGCAGGGCGCGGTCTGGAAAATATCGCATATGCACTATTACCCCCAATTTGCGGGCAGTTATGCGGACGGCTGGCGCAATGTCGAGCCTGACCTCAAGGTCGTGCCGATGCATTACACGCCGCGAACAGCCGGGATCGCGATCCCGCATATGACCGCCCCCTCGCCTGGGAACGATCTGGCGAGCATTGCAGCGAAGTTCGATGGGCCTCTTTCGAACTATGTGGATAAGAACGCAGTCCGTAACCTGCAGAATATTTATGGCTATTATGTTGATCGGCGCATGTGGGACGATGTTGCCGATCTGTTCGAAACAGATGCGACGCTCGATATTGCTGGCTTGGGCCAATGGCAGGGACCAAAGTCGATCCGCCGTGGTCTGGAACGTGAAGGCCCCGCTGGCCTTCCAGCGAGCATTCTAAACGAGCATGTCCAGTTCCCGCCGATTATCACGATGAGCCCGGATGGCCGCGAAGCGCGGGCACGCGGACTGGAGCTGGCCATGACCGGCGACAATGCCGGAAAGGGGTACTGGGCGGTTTCCATTTTTGAGAACCGTTATGTGAAGCGAGATGGTGTCTGGCGGATCGCTCAAATGCAAATCTTCCCGCGCTTCCGATCAGACTATGCCGAGGGCTGGGGCAAAAGCCGCCTCGATCCTGTTGCGCCAAATGAAGCCCAAAAGCCGGATGCCCCCTCCGCTCTTGAAAAGGGCTCCCTCCCCGCCTTCTCCTGGCAACATCCCGTCACTGGCCAACCCATCCGCTACCCCGGGGGCACGCGGACGACAGGGGAGTTCCCAACCTTTGGCGCACCCGTTCGCGCTCTCACTTCGACCGGCTCTCCGGCGCAGCAAATCGCAGAAGCCGAGCGCAAGCAGCGCTTGCTGGCTGCCGACATCGGGGCGGAGAATGTCTCCAACGCATTTGGCAATTATATCGATGATTTCGAATGGGAGTTGCTCGGCGAACTCTTCGCGGAAAAGGGCGCGCGCGAGATGCCCTATGCTGGCTATTATATCGGTCCAAAGCGCATCGCGACAGCCGAGATCACAAAATGGGGGCATCGCCGCAGCCCGCGCACCGGCATCCCGATCCATCTGCGTATGCAGCCGGTGATTGACGTTGCGGCGGATGGCCGATCAGCGAGGTTTCGCACGCGACTTTTTTCAATCGGCAGCAACCTCAACACCGCTGGCAGCTTTTCTGGCGGCATGTATCCGAACGATCAGGCCGTGCTGGAAAAAGGCATCTGGAAATTATGGAGCGTTGGCATCGACGAATTCTATTATAACAGCGCTGGCTATAAGAATGGCTGGACCAATGTGCCCGCCGAGCCCGCCGAGAAAAAGCCGGACATGCTCATCGAGGCTTATCCGCCAGATGTTCCCCTGACCGCCCTTGGGCAACGTCAGCAGGGCTTCATTCCCGGCAGCACGCAGTTCAATCCCTACGTCCATACTGGCCCCGCCTATCCCGGCTACCCATCCGCGGTGCCGATGTGGTTCCATTATGTAAACCCGGTGAGCGGGCGCGTGCCGCCTCATTATTGGCCGGACTGCGGGAGCTGCGCCGTCTTCCCGGAAACCCGGCTGGACTCCAATGGCTACTAGAAAACATCTCTTCATGGTAGCGGCAATGGCCTTGGCCAGTGCGGAGGCCCCCGCCCAGAAAGCCGACCTCACGCTTTCGCTCGCCCTGGATCGTACCGAGGCAGTACGAGCAGTTCGCGATCTGCAGATCCTTTTTGCGCATCAGGTTGAGGCCGGCCAGTGGGCAGCTGCGGCGAACCTCTTCACGAGCGATGCGACAGCGGATTGGTCGGGCGAGCAGGTGCAAGGCCGCAATGCGATCCACGCCGATCTGCGCAAGCGCCTGGGGGCTGGCAAGGAGGGCCGATCCGCCAGCGATCTACATGCGCTGCTTGCATTGTCACCCGTCATCACTTTGTCGCCAGATGGCAAAAGTGCCAGAGCACGCTGGCACGAGGTCGGGCTATTCGGCGGCGCTGACGTCATCGACAACTGGACCGGCGGCATCTATGAAAACCGGTATGTGCGCAAAGACGGCAACTGGCGTATTGCAGCCCTAACCTACCGCCCGCAGTTCAAAGGCGATTATGCGCAAGGCTGGCGCAACGCCGTGCCTGATCTCCAGATCACGCCCTATCATTACCAGGCAGAAACAGTCGGCGCTCCCGCCACCGCCACCGCCGCGCCGGGCATCAGTATCCCTGCGATTGCGCATGGGCAGCTTGCAGGCCGCGCACAGCGCCTTGCCGACGAAGATAATATTCGCAACCTCCAGCATATGTACGGCTATTATGTCGACCGTCGCATGTGGGATGATGTGCTCGACTTGTTCGCACCCGACGGCTTTTACAGCAGTCGCGAGATCGGCCGTTTCACAGGGCACATCGCCATCCGCGCCGCGCTGGAACGCGAAGGGCCACAGGGGCTCCGTCATGGCGACCTCAACGACCATGTGATGAGCAATCTTCTCATCTGCGTGTCGCCAGACGGACGTAGCGCCCGTGCGCGCGGTTTCGATTTTGGGATGACCGGTAACAATGCAACCAAAGCATGGTGGTCACTCACCCTGTTCGACAATATGTACGAGAAAAGCGGCAACCTCTGGCGCCTGAAGGCCGTCCGGCAATTTCCCCGTATGCGCACCGAGACCAAGGTGAGCTGGGACAAAGGCTTCTCCCCTCTCCCGGCCCCATCCCGTGCTGCGGACGGGGCTGCGCCTGCTGAACCACCCCTGCTCGACACTTGTGCCGCTCCAATGCCCTCAGAGCTCGATCGTGCCAGGGCACAGGCCCAGATTGAGGCAGCTGCTGCTACGGTCGCCATCGATAATGCGTCAAACGCGCTCGGCAATTACATCGACGATTTTGAATGGGCCAGTTTATCGCAACTGTTCACGCGGGACGGCCTCCGGGAGGCTCCTGGCGTCGGTTTCTACAGGACGCCCGAGCGCATCTTCAAGATGCAGTCCACGCGCTATGGCAAACTGGCAAGCCCACGCACAAGCGTCCCTATTCATGCCCGTATCCAACCAGTCATCCATGTCAGCGCCGATGGCCAAACTGCCAAAATCCGCACGCGTCTGCTGCAGTTCAACTCGGCAGTGAACAGTTCTGGCGGCGTCATGGGCGGCATTTATGAAGATCGAGCCAGATTGGAAGATGGCGTCTGGCGCCTCTCACTGGTCGAGATCGATCATTATCTCCAGACCCGCAACTATGCTGATGCCTGGACCGGCATCCCAGAGGGCCTCGGCCAGCAAATGCTTCCCAATCTGAGTGCCCTGCGCAATTTGCCGCCAGACGCACCGCTGGTGGGCGAAGTGGCCGCGCCCTATCCCGCAATAGGAAAGATGTGGTTCCACTATGTCAATCCGGTGAGCGGGCGCCAGCCACCCCTAATGACGCCCAAGACCGAGGCTTTCCGGTCGAGCGGCGGGAAAGCGCTTGTGCCATGACGATATTTCCCGACCGCTGGGTGCGCTTCCTCGCCGCCGACGGCCCGCGTCAGGGCTATGTGGAAGACGACATGATCGTGCCCGTTCTGGGCGATATGTTCGGCGACTGGCGCCCAGACGGCACCCATGTGCCGCTCGCCCAATCCAAGCTGCTTGCTCCCGTCATTCCGCCGACCTTTTATGCTTGCGGCATCAATTATGAAGGGCATTGGAAGACGGCCGCAGCTGAATTCGGGCTCGATCTTGATAAAAGCTGGCCGAAGCTTCCCGAGGTGGGCTACCGTGCGCAAAGCGCCATCATCGGTCCGGGCGATCCCATCATCCTGCCTGCTGACGTGCCGCCCAACACCCAGGTCGAGGGCGAACTTGCCGTCGTCATCGGCAAGTACGCGCGCCATATAACCCCGAGCGACGCGCTTAACCATGTGTTCGGCTACACGATCTGCAATGACGTGTCCGCCCGCGGTTGGCAATTTCAGGACCGAACTTTCTGGCGCTCCAAAAACGCGGACACATTCAAGCCCCTTGGTCCCTGGATACAGCGAAACGTCGATCTTGATGCGCTCATCACGCGCGTCAGCATCAATGGCGAGGTGCGGGCGAGCTTTGCAACCAACAGCATGATCTGGTCCATCGCTGACTATATCGCTGCCATCACTGCCTATATCACCCTCGTCCCCGGCGATGTCATCACCATGGGCACGGACGGGCACTGCCCCGAGCTCCTGCCCGGCAACACGGTCCAGATCGAGATCGAAGGCATCGGCACTCTGAGCAATCCCATTATAAAAGACGGAGAGGTCTCATGATTCCCCGCGCCTTCCATGCTTCTGCCACGTTGCTGCTGAGCAGCTTAGCCTGCAGCGCTGTGTATGCAGCCCCAATCGATCCAGGCATGGCGGATCGCGTCTCCAGGCTGGAACGCGACGTGGTCCGCGCCAACTCAGTCCGGCAAGTCAAGCGCGTGCAACATGCTTATGCGCATTTTGCCGAATTTGGCCTTTGGGATCAAATGGCCGATCTCTTTGCCGACAGAGGCGTCCTGCAGATCGGGAAGGAAGAAGTGCGCGGTCGGAAGGCGATCCTGACCTATATGATAAGATTTTTCGGGCGAGGGAGATTGGGGCTCGCACCCGGCGACGTCACCACCCGGCTGCAAATGACGCCCGTCATCAATCTGTCCGTGGACGGCAAAACAGCAAAGGGGCGGTGGCACGAACTTGCCATGCTCGGCCAACTTGGCGGAGACGCCCGCTGGGCGGGCGGTATCAGTGAAAATGACTATGTGCTGGAAGACGGTCGCTGGAAGATCGCCAGGCTGCATCTCACGCCCATGTACGCAGGCAGTTATGAGGATGGATGGAAAGCGCTGGAGCCTGACATCCCTGTCGTCCCGGTTCATTTCACGCCGGATAGCGCTGGCGTTCCCGTCCCCACAACAACCGCCAAGCTCCCAGCCGTCGCAAGGCCCGGAGATGCGGAAAGCGCCGCGATGCGCCTTGCCGAGTCGAGGGAGACCCTTGCGCAAATGGCTGGTGAGGATGCTGGCATACGGATGCAGAACATCTACGGCTATTATGTCGATCAAAAAATGTGGAACGATGTGACCGATCTTTTCGCTGCGGATGGCACGCTGGAGATCGTCGGCATTGGCCGCTGGACGGGCGAGCAAAGCATCCGTCGCTCCTTCGGCAACATCGGCTCGAACAGCCTCTTGCATGGCGAGGTGAACGAGCATCTTCAGCTTGAGCCGATCGTGACCGTGGCTCCCGGCGGGCGCGAGGCCTGGACCCGCGTGTTTCAGCTGGGCGTGCTCGGCCAGAATGGCGTTGGCGGCTGGTGGACACATTCGATTGTGGAGACCCACATCCTGCAAGGAGCCGATGGCATATGGCGCATAAAAGAAATGCGCATTTTCCCAAAACTGCGCACGGACTATTATCAGGGCTGGCACAAGAGCCAACTGGCTGAACCCAAGCCTGCGAAAGGCTATGAGCCGGACGCCCCTCCCTCTCTCACACTGCCGACTGGCCAAGCCTGGATTCCGGCGTTCAACATCCTCAATCCTTCGACCGGTCTGGTGATCACTTACCCTCCAGCCATAAAAGTGATTGGCGCGGACGATGCAACTCAGTTTGCTGCACCCTCAACGTCCACCGGGCGAGGCGATGCCACGCTGCTTAGCGATGCTGCCATTGCAGAGCTGGAGCGGTCCCTTGCGGTCGCCAAGGCGCATGACGCTGTCGAGAATATCTCACATGCCTTTGGTGCCTTTCTGGACGATTTTGATTGGGCTAATTCAAGCCAGCTCTTCGCGCGGACCGGGCGCCGGGGCAAATATCAGGTTGGCTTCTATGTCGGGGCGGAACGCATCTACAAGGCGGAGAGCGGTCAATATGGCCCGAAACCCAGCCCCCGCAAATCCGTGCAGATTCATCTACGCGTTCAACCTGTTATCGACGTCGCTGCCGACGGCATGAGCGCCAAACTGCGCACTCGGCTGTTTTCAATGAATGCAAGCACCACAGTTCCCGGCAGCTTCCAGGGCGCCATGTATCCCAACGACAAGCTTGTGATGCAAGAGGGGGTTTGGAAGTTCCAACACCAGTCGATCGACGAATTCTATTTCCGCTCGGCAGGCTACAAAAATGGCTGGGCGAAAGTGCCTCCGATGGATCAGACCGAGCAGTTCGCGCCGGATCGCAAACCGAGCATCATGGACAAGCTGCGCACAGGCAATCCGCCAGACGTGAATATCCTGGATATGGGCCTGCGTGGTGTGGGCTTCGCGCCCGATTATGAGTTTGTCGACTTTCCGGATGTGAAGCCGATGTGGTTCCACTATAAAAATCCGGTTAGTGGCCGGGTGCCGCCGAATTACTGCCCGGATCACTCGACCTGCTATCAGGCTGAACCGCTTTTTCAGGATCAGGCGCCAACAGCCGCGAAATAATAAGCGGCAAGCAACCAAGCTCTCCGATCAAACGCCTTACAGCCGATCGGAGGGCTATTTTTGAGGTTGTTTATCGTTGCGTCGGCATCAGAAAGTCCGCTCCTGTGCTGGGTCCTGTCGGCCAGCGCATCGTGGCGGTTTTATAACGCGTATAAAAACGCACACCCTCAGGCCCGTGCATGTGGTGGTCGCCGAACAAGGATCGTTTCCAGCCGCCAAAGCTGTGGAACGCCATTGGCACCGGAATGGGCACGTTGACACCTATCATGCCAACTTTGGCGCGGCTTAGATAATCCTGCGCGGTGCGGCCATCACGCGTGAAGATGGCGGTGCCATTGCCGTATTCATGATCGTTGACCAGTCCGATTGCTTCCTCGAAACTGCCTGCACGAACGACCGCGACAACAGGGCCAAAAATCTCCTCTTTGTAGATGCGCATGTCTGCAGAGACATGGTCGAACAGGCATCCGCCCAGGAAGAAACCCTCCTCATATCCTTGCAGGCGCAAGTCGCGCCCGTCGACGATGAGTTCCGCGCCTTCCTCAACGCCCAGATCGACATAGGATCGCACCTTATCGCGATGCGCGCTGGTGACCAGCGGCCCCATGTCATTGCTATCGTCGCTGCCTGGCCCAACCCTGAGCGCCCGCACGCGCGGGGCAAGCTTTTCGACCAGTCGCCGCGCCGTGTCTTCACCCACGGGCACCGCCACGGAGATTGCCATGCAGCGCTCGCCAGCCGAGCCATAGCCGGCACCCATCAGCGCATCGACCGCCTGGTCCATGTCGGCGTCGGGCATGATGACCATGTGGTTCTTGGCACCGCCCAAAGCCTGCACACGCTTGCCGTTGGCCGTGCCACGCTGGTGAATATACTCCGCTATCGGTGTCGAGCCGACGAAGCTGATTGCCTCGATCCGAGGATCGTCCAATAGGGCATCGACAGCCTCCTTGTCACCATGAACGACGTTAAACACGCCATCGGGTAATCCCGCTTCCTTCAGTAGTAGAGCCAGTTCGACCGCCAAGCTGGGGTCGCGTTCGGACGGCTTCATGATGAAGCTGTTCCCGCAGGCCAGTGCCACCGGGAACATCCACATCGGCACCATCGCAGGAAAGTTGAATGGCGAAATACCCGCGACGACACCGAGCGGCTGGCGGATCGAGACTGCATCGATATTGCGACCAACCCCCTCGCTATACTCGCCTTTGAGCATTTGCGGTATACCGCAGGCGAACTCCACCACTTCAAGGCCGCGCAGCAGCTCGCCCTTCGCATCGGAGAAGATCTTGCCATGCTCGCTGGTGATGATCGCAGCGAGGCGATCAAGATTGCCATCCACAAGCTCGCGAAACTTGAAGAGGATGCGCGCGCGCAAATGCGCCGGTGTCGCCGCCCATGCTGGAAAGGCAGCAGCGGCGCTGGCGACAGCCTCACTTACCAATCCAGCATCTGCCAGATTGACCTGCTTGGTGACGGCCCCCGTCGATGGATCATATATCGGCGCCGTGCGCCCATCGCGCGTCAGCAGCGCACCGTTGATGAAATGCGGCAGCGCCACAGCCTCCGACATTCACATTCTCCCATGACAAAACGAAAAAGGTCCAAAGGCGTGCGACCGCTGCACATCTTGGGGCAGGATTGGCGATCTGTTTCATTCAGCGGCGAACAATCTTGCCAAGATTCCAGTTAGATGGGCGCAACAGGCATTCCTACGGGCAAAGACGCCGGGTTTTCGTGCGCAAACACCTGATGACAGCCGGGCAAGTCTGGCCGATATGCAGGATGATATCCGAGCCGGAAGGGGACAGGATGGAAACTGAATTTCCTCAGCTGCATAGGCCCGCGACGCGCCGCAGCCTCATCGCGGCTATGGCAGCCATTCCAGCAGTGATGGCCGCACCTCGATCACTCAGCGCCACTGCCTTGCCTCCAGCCCCCGCGAAAGCGATTTCAATCGTCGCTCGCAAGCCGGGCCTTTCTCATGATGTCTTCCGACAGCATTGGCTTGGTATCCACGGGCCTATGGCGCGCAAAGTGCCTGATTTGCTTGGGTTCATATTGTCCGAGGCTGTGCAGGATAGCGGAGCGGCTGCCTCGATGGCGAACTATAAGCATCGCTTCGATGGTCTCGCCCATATTTGGTTTCAAAGCCCCCAAGCCATGCGCGCCAGCATGGCCAGTCAGGATGCGCGGAACTGGATTGCTGACGGCAATTTATTCATCGACCGGCAGGCATCGTGCAATTTCAGTGTAACCGAACAGATCATCGTCCCGCCTCCCCGTCTTGAGGGCGGTCTCAAGCGCACCTTGCTGCTGGTTCGCAAACCGGGAACGACGCATGAAGAGTTTCTGGAGCATTGGACGAAAAAACATGCTGATCTCGCGCGCAACGTTCCAGGATTGCTTGGCTGTGTCTTCAACAGGATCGATGCCTCGCTCGGTAGGGAGGGCAGTCCGTGGGCGGAGATCGACGGCATCACCGAGACATGGTGGGATAGCGGCGCAGACAATATGGGCGGGCGGGTTGAGTCCCGGCAAGCGGCTGCATGGTCAGCTGATGGCGCAGCCTTTCTGGATAGCAGTCGAACACGAGCGATCGTGAGCATCGAACATGTGATGATTGAGCCCATTATTCCGAGCTGACAGCAATGCACCGCTCGTCATCTTTGCGGCAGCGCATTGCTCCTTTCGAGGCAAGCTGTTGCGCTCTTTCTCAAGCCCTGTGAAAAGGATTATTTAATGCCCTTCGCGACCAACGACCTCGTTCGGCTCTACTGGAAACTTGAAGGTCGCAACGGCGCACCGCCGATGGTTCTGCTGAATTCTGTCGGGACTGATATGGGCATGTGGGATCGCGCAATGCCCTACCTACTCGACAATTTCCTCGTCCTGCGGATAGACACCCGCGGCCACGGTGCGTCCGACACACCTTCGAACGACTATGACCTCACATTGCTCGCCAACGATATCATGTGCGTGATGGACGCCGCAGGCATAAGCAAAGCAACGATTGCAGGCGTTTCATTGGGCGGCATGATCGCGATGCAGATGGCATTGATTGCGCCCGATCGCATCTCTGGTCTCGCTCTCATTTGCACGACAGCCACATCCTATCGGGACATGTGGGCCGACCGGATCGTCAAAGTCCGGGCAGAAGGAACGGCGAGCATTGCTGAAACCGTGATGGGCAGATTCCTCGACGCGTCATTCGCGGCAGACAATCCACACTATGCGGATACGCTGAGGCGCGGTCTCATCAACATGGATCCTGCTGGCTATGCTGGTTGCGGCGCTGCAATCCGCGACATGGCTTTGCTGGATGAGCTCGGCAATATCGACGCGCCAACTTTGGTCGTCGTCGGCACCCGTGATGCCTCCACGCCGCTCGAAGGCAATGGCAGCCTGATCCTTGCTGCTATTCCCGGAGCGCGACTTGCCGAGGTCCCTGGCGCCCACATCTCGCCAATCGAGGCGCCTGAAGAGGTCGCGCAGACCCTTATCACCAATTTCGCGTAACTGTGGCGGCTCTGCAGCGCAGGCTGAGAAGTTCATTTAATCTGGCCTAATTATCTGCAAATGGCCCAGATACCGCTGCGCCGCACATGGGCATTTTCGCACGATGCAAGCGTGACGCACTACGCTCGCCAACCATATTTCGCGCCACCACCTGATCGCAGGTCACAGCTTTGAGCCAGGAGTGACCACCCAACTAATTGCAACGATCTGGAGGCTGTGAACGTAGCGCCCGCTTCCTGCAGGCTTCGATTGCGCTTGAAGGCAGCCTAATTTACCTCGCCGCAACCTGCTGCAGTTTCGCACAGAACACTTGCGCCTTTGTGCTTTGCGCGGACGAGAATCAGCAGGTAGCTATCCTCCTGCTGCTGATTGCCTCGGTCGCGCCCGCAAAGCGGGCGCCTGCCATCAATGCGAATAATGAAAAACTGGAGGAGAGAGAATTGAGACACTGGATCACCGGCCTGAGCATCTCGGTTGTCGCCTTTGCGTATGCAACCGGAGCAGTCGCGCAGGCGCCGCAGAGTAAAGTCGAGGCGGAGGAAAAGGCGGGAATTGAGGATATCGTGATCACCGCGACGCGGTCGGCCACCAATCTGCAGGACACCCCAATCGCAATCACTGCTGTCACGTCCGAAACCCTGCAGCAACGCAGCCTCACCTCCGCCGCCGATCTAAGCGGCCTTGTTCCAAACGCCACGTTCCGTCAGACCCAAGGTGCTTTCGGACGCTCTTTGTCCGCATTCATCCGCGGCATCGGGCAGGGAGATGGCAGCCTCGCCGCCGAGCCCGGTGTCACATTCTATGTCGACGACAGCTATTATCCGCTCGTGCTCGGTTCGATTTTTGACCTGCTCGATCTCGATCATGTGGAAGTATTGCGCGGGCCGCAGGGCACATTATTTGGCCGCAACGCGCTGGCTGGTGCGGTAAACCTGGTCAGCAAAGAACCCAACCCCGACGAAACCTCCGGCTATGTCGAGGCGACAGTCGGCCGATATAATCGTTTCGATTTTCGAGCTGGCTTCAACGTTCCACTCACTGAAAATCTGGCGCTGCGGGTGTCCGGCGTTTCAAAGAACCGCCAAGGCTTTCAGAAGCGGCTCGATTTCCGCTGCGAGATGATCCGGCGCGGCACGCCTGAACTGGCTGGCAACCTTCCATTTCTGGAAGGCATCAACATCGCACCAGCGAGTGGCGACCAAGATAGCTGTGTGGTCGGGCGCAACGGTGGCGATAAAGCTTATGGGCTACGCGGCGCTCTAAAATGGGAGCCGTCCTCTGACCTGGCGATCAGTCTGATTGGTGATTATTCGGACGACTCTTCGCCAGTTCAGGCCGACCAGCTTCTCGCCGTCAACGTTGCGACGTCCAATGCCCGACCAGGCATTTCCGTCGCAGCAAATACCTTCACCAAGCCCGGTGGACCGACGTTCAACTATGACAGCCGTTTTATCACTGGCTCTCCATTCTACACATATGCCACCTACCGAGACCCGATCCCAGCAGGCGCAAACATTCCGGGTTCTCAATTCTACAACGGGTCGGTTACGCGTGGCGGCTTGGCATTTGATCCCGTAAATCCAGTCCGGAACTGGGGCGTTACGGGCAAAATCGTTTATGGGTTAACCCCCGATATCGATCTGACCTTCATCGCTGGCTATCGTGATGTGATCGCAAATTACACGTTCGACGTGGATGCATCGCCACTCCAGATCGAGCATACGCGCAACACGACCACACATACGCAACATACGTTTGAGCTACGCGCTTCAGGCAAGATGGACTGGCTCGATTGGACGGTCGGAGGCTTTTATTACAAGGCCGATGAGCTGGTGCGGCTCATGTTCGCATCACCTTTCTCCAACCTGCAGCGATACCAGAACAATCGCTACAAACCCGAGAGCAAGTCCGGTTTTGCTAATGTGACCGTCCGTCCATTCGGCGATAAACTTGGGATCACACTTGGCGGCCGTTACTCGGATGATAAAAAACCGGTGAGTTTCGACAATAGGCAGGACGGTGTTCCGAGCGGTGACATCGTGTTCAACGTGACGCCCGCCGAAAGTCGTTTCGACTGGAAGGCTGGAATCAACTACGAAGTTCTGACCGGCACGATGGTGTATGCATCGGCATCGACAGGTTTCCGTTTGCCTTCCTTCAACGCACGACCTTCGCAACCGTCGCAAGTCACACCCATACCTGGCGATGACATTATTGCTTACGAACTTGGCGTGAAGACGGACCTGTTCGACCGTCGTTTGCGGATCAACGCGGCGGCATTCTACACGGATTATCGCCAGCGCACGACAACCGTGAACGGATCTGAGTATCAGCTGATCAACGGTGCAACAGTCGCTGGCTTGCAAGTAACCGAGCCGCTGCCCGGCGGCCCCGCCGGCTCAACGCGCTGCCGCAATCGTACGCCTGCCGAGATTGCTGGCAATGTCGCTGGCTTCTCCTGCGTCACGCGAACATTTTACACAAATACGCCGGGCAAGGTGAAAGGCGTTGAGCTGGAACTCGAAGCAAGGCCAATCGACGGGCTCTCAATCAATGGCTCACTTGGCTATGCCAAATTCGATTCTCCTGACCTTAAAGTTGCTGGACGGGCCAACGCGCGCGTCGTCGGGATCCCGGAGTGGAATGTCAGCGCCGGCGTTCAGTATGAATTGGACGTGCCGATGCTGGGTGGCTCGATCACGCCGCGGCTGGACTGGTTCTATACGGGCTCTATTGCGTTTAGTTCGACACGAAATGATCTGACCCAGCCCGCCTATTCAGTCTTCAACGGTCGTGTGGCCTATCATAATGACGAACATCTTTTCACGCTGGCGTTGCTGACCACGAACCTGTTCAATAAACGATATTATTATAACTACTTCGACTACCAGTCACTGGGGTTCCCGAACACCAATGCACAGCCTTCACGACCGCGTGAATGGGCAGTCACACTCAGCAAACAATTCTAAGCAAGGATCGGGTCGCCAAATGGCGGCCCGTTTTGCGTTAGAGCTAATTCTATTGGGTCATCAGGCCCCGTTATTTTTTGGTATGTACGGGCCGATGCTAAGACTGAGGAGAGATGCAATGAGGACGACCAGGCGTGAACTATTTGCAGGCGGACTTCTCGCAGCGGGCGCAGCCCTACTGAGTCGCTCACACCCGGCAAACGCCAAGTCCGCAGTCGAGCCGATGTTAGACGATCCCTCGCCGTTGGTAATCAATCCGGCTCCACCAGCTATTACGGCACGAAGCAGCGTTGCCCGTCTTAATGGAGTAGACCTTTGGTGCTGGGACACGGGTGGGAATAAACCCGCAATCGTCCTTCTCCATCCTTCAACGGGCAGCGGGCACATCTGGGGCTATCAGCAAGCTGCGTACGTGGCGGCAGGTTATCGTGTGATCGGATATTCGCGCCGAGGATTTAATGGTTCCAGCGCGATTGACCCGGCCAACCCTGGTACTGGCGCCGATGATTTACACATGCTGCTCGATCACCTCCGCGTCGACCGCGCTCATGTCGTTGCAACGGCTGCTGGAGGCTTCGTCGGGGCATCCTTCGCCCTCGCCTACCCTGAGCGTGTACGTTCGCTCACTCTAGCATGTACGCTCCTTTCAGGGGCCGACCGCACAGTCATGTCGATGCTGTCGTCGCTGCGAGAGCCTTGGTACAATGCGCTGCCGCACGAGTTCCGGGAACTGAGCCCATCTTATCGCGCGATTGATGCAGAAGGCGTAAAGCGCTGGCACGATTTGCACGCCAGATCGCGCGGGGACTACCCGCCTCTCAATCAGCCGCCAGGCCAACCCGCCACGCTTGCTGCAATCGCGCAACTCGCCATGCCCGTCCTGCTGATCGCGGGCGACGCAGATCTGATTACGCCCCCGCCAGTGGCGCGACTATTCCATAAGACAATCCTAGGCAGCAGCCTTGTTGTCATCACCGAGAGTGGTCATTCGGCCTATTGGGAGCGCCCGGATCAGTTCAACGCGGCGGTTCTGGGTTTCATCAAAAAGCACGCCGCAGCCGTTTCATAAATCTGTGATGCGCGAGTAGTCGAACAACTTTTACGGCTGATCCATCGGCGGGCAGTCCACGGAATCGGACTGGCTCCCAAAATCCGCAAACGACTGGCTGGCGATATTGCCTTCTCCATCAAGCAATATCACCAGCCAGCCGCCGACATCATGTACAGTTGAAACGCTTAGTAGCGGATCCTCAGACCAGTCCGCCACTTGGCGCCGAAGGTGTCGAAATAGACCGGGTTGGTTGGATAGTTGGAGCCGCCGCCACCGCCGCCGCCGGGCGCAACTGGAGGCTTTCGATCAAAGATATTGTCGACCGTCGCAAACAACTCGACATGCCTTTTATCCGACTGACCCAACGGAATTTGATAGGACATTGCGATCCCGAAATAGCTGGCCCCATCAACCCGGTTTGTGTTGATCGAGTTCAGCTTCGTTGGGTCATAGCCAGCGTCTTCAGGCCCGGTTCGCTCCACATTGTAGATACCCTTGCCAATCTTCCGCCACGACAAGGTCGTATTGAACCGACCGGTGTCATATGTAAGAAACGTGTTCCAGATCCACGACGGTGCAGGATTGAAATCGCCCGCATCCAGGACTGGGCCGGACTGTCCTGCAAAGTCGCGTGCCGGCACGCTCGGGTTCGCCTGACTTATGAAGTCATATTGATTGTTGCCTAGCACACGCAGATTGAGCGTGCCGTTCCAACCCGCATTAATGTCCGACAAACGCATCCGGTAATCGAACTCGATATCAAAGCCGCGCACATCGAGTTTGGCGAGATTGACCTGGCGCGCATCGATGAACGTGATGTCGGCGGGTCCTGATGCGCCATAAGTGATGCGATCACAAAATAGCTGGAAGCTGTTGCAGAAATCGACAATGCGCTGACCGCTCAATATGGTCACTGCATCAGCAATCTTTATCTGGTACCAATCGAACGACATGCGCAGGCCCGGTATGAAAGTAGGCTGAAGCACTATGCCCAGAGTCGTTGTATCAGCTTTCTCGGGCGTCAGTGCGAAGCTGCCGCCATTGAGGATCGGGGTTGGATCATCCCCAACGAGTGGCGTTCCAGGAATGAGCGGATTATCTACGATCCCGCTGGTTGACCCCGGCTCTGTCGGCACATTTCTGAGGAAGAGCTCCCTGAAGCCCGCCGCCCGGATATCGCGTGAACGCGAGGCGCGTAGACGAACATCGGGGATTACATCGTAAATTGCCGAAACCTTCCAGCTTGTTGCCTGAGAAGTTTTCTCTTCACCCGTATTGCGGTTGTTCGCATGATTGCGGGTGTAGCGGACGGCCGCGTTAACTTCGAGAAGGGCGCCGATCGCAGCCTCCTGGAAGATCGGCACGTGGAGCTCGCCAACGCCCTCCACAACCTGGATCTTGCCCGCCTAGTCTAGGCCGAACGTGAAGGCATAGTCATTATAGTCGGGGATATCGCCATGATACACGTCACCCGTTTCTGACCGGTAATCGACGCCCGCTGCTGCCGAAATGGGGCCAGCACCCCAGCCCGCGAAAACAGTTCCTTGCGCGGAGCCGGAGAGGACATGCTGACTATAGGTAAAGTCCTGCGTCACCGGTCGATAGGCATAGGCCAACGCTCTTGGATCGGCATTGCCAAGGCCGAACAAGTTGAGCGGCAGACATCCCTGCGCCCGGGGATCCGGATTGGCGCGGGTCAACTCGCGACAAATTGCCCGTCCGTTGGCTACGCCCGTTCTGGCCAAGCCCTCGTCAACGGCATCGACTGCATATTGGAACGGCGTATTTACGCGCGTGTTCGTACGCGATTGAAACCGCTTATTCTTGCCATATTGATAGTAAGCGTCCCAGGTCCAATCGCCAAATAGTCCGCCAGATAGTCCAACAAGACCCCGAAATACCGAAGCATCGGATTCATTATAAGCGTCCAGCAACCCATCCATGTCTTTGCCGAAGCTAAATGGCGCACCGTTCAGCAGCGTCTTAACACTGGCAGGCAAAAACACATTGTCCGCGCTGAAGAAATAGGTCGAGCGCGGCGGCACGATCGCATTCGTGCTGGATGCGATGCGCTTGGCATAGGTCAACTCGGTTTGAAGCGTCAGCGCATCGCTCAGCTCATACTGACCATAAAGATAGCCAACCATGCGTTTAATCGGAGTTTGGATGTCGCTATCGTCATAGGTCGAGACGCCATCGCCGCCCTGGCGCGGCCCGATCTGCGCCTGACTGACATATTTGCCGGGATCGAACTGGACAACGCCTCGACCATCTTCGGTAAAGCGCAGATTGCGTGCGACCAACGGCGCAGGTGCCCGATCTCGCAACACACCGCGCGGCTCATTATAAGCCTGCTTTGAGTTTGGCCCGATGATGAAGTGGGGCAACCCATAGCCGGGCGATCCCGGAATATTATAGCCGGATAAAGCGCTGGTACCAGGAAGGATGGTGTTTGAGTTGGAATAGATGTCATAACTCTCAGCGCACCAGAGGCGAACCTTCGAACAGTCGCCGATACCCTCATTCTTCTGATATTCGATTCCAGCGACGAGATGCCCTCGTCCGCCACCAAAACTTGTGCCGCCCATCAATGAGCCATGAAAACTCTTCCCGTCATTTCGGACTGTCTGGCCATAGTCCAGCTGGGCCTTGATGCCTTCGAACTCCGTATCGAGAATGACGTTGACGACACCTGCAATCGCGTCTGACCCGTAGGCCGCCGAGGCGCCACCCGTCACCGTTTCCACACGCTGGATCATGTTCGATGGGATCACGTTCAGGTCAATCGCGCCACCATCCGACGTCGGAATGAAACGGCGAGAATTGACCAGCGTCAATGTGCGCGTCCCGTTAAAAGGATTTAGACCACGCAGGTTTGCGAACGAGGCGCCCACATTCGCGCCAGCCGTCGTCCCAGCGGTCGCATCCGATTGAAAATTTGAGTTCTGCGGGATGAGCTTCAACGTCTCGGAAATATTGACCTGACCAAGATCCGCCATCAGGTCACCGCCGATCACGGTCGCCGGTGTCGGTTCGTTGAACCCACTTCTCTTAATACGCGTGCCTGTGACTAGAATTGAGCCCGCCTCGGGATCGTTGACGCCGTCCTGCAGCACTTCATCCTGCGCCACGGCAGGCTGGCCAAGACTTATTGCTAAAGCAGCCAATGATATGACTGATATCCGCGTGAAACTGACACCGTTTCGGTGATGACGAATAACCGCATCCATTATCATAATTCCCCTCCTAAGTTACCCGCCTCCGATAATTCGAAAGCGAGTCCTCCAATTTGCACTTCGTCGCGAGATGCTTCGTCTTAGGAGCCGGCTATAATAAGGGAGGGGAAAGATGGCGTCTGACATTAATGCTTAACATCTGTGCAGATTTACCTAGTCCAAATATCCGCGCCTTAACAGTGCGAACAACGCCAGAGCTGACGGGTGAACCAAGCCGACGGGTAATTAAAGCCCCCCCCCCAGCGCGCTTCCGCAGCCGAAGATGCAGAGAGCCTACCAATGCTCTCGGCTTGGCATTCCCAAGGTATTGGGGCGAGCCGGAAGCGCTGGCATGCTACGGGTCGTACTCGTCCTCGAGAACCGATCGTGAGCGGATTCGACATTGATGGGCTAACTTCTCACCTCCGTGTGTCGCAGAAATGCTTCAAGTTGCGCATCTGCCCTTCATCCTCGCTTGAAATTACCTTTCAGGATCTGCGCACCGGTCTGCAAGCCCTCAAGGAAATTCGACCAGTGTCGCATCATTTTGACGCGCTCGTCCCAGTGAGCACCGCGAGCGTAGGCACGTCGAACATCATTGGATTCGATATGAGCAAGTTGACGCTCAATGGCATCGGGGTTCCACTTGCCCATCTCATTCAGCAGCGTACTCGCGGTCGCCCGAAATCCGTGGGCAGTAACCTCATCCTTGCTAAAACCCAAGCGACGAAGTGCAGCGTTGAGGGTATTGTCCGTTATCGGCCGCTCAGCTGAGCGAATGCTGGGAAAGAGATAATTCCCGCCCCCAGTGATCGGCTCCAACTCAGCCAGCATCTCCAGAACTTGCGCCGTAAGTGGCACTTTGTGCGGTCGCCGCATTTTTGTTTTCTCCGCCGGAATAGTCCAGAGGGCAGCTTTGAGGTCAAACTCGTTCCATTCAGCCGTGCGGAGCTCGCCAGGCCTAGGAAACATGTGCGGTAGGAGCTTCAATGCGAGTCGCACGGCAGGCTGCCCATCGTAAGCATCTACAGCTCTCAACAGGCCGCCCAGCTTATTAGGCTCTAGAATAGCCGCACGATGTTGTGGCTTGGGTGTGATCAGCGCTCCACGAAGATCGAAAGATACATCGCGCTGCGCACGCCCGGTAACAATAGCGTAGCGAAAGATCGTTCCGAAGGTGCTGCGGAGACGATTCGCTGTTTCATAGCGTCCGCGCACCTCTACCTTCCGCAGCACATCCAGTAATTCGGCCGCTGTGAGATCCGAGATCGGTCGACGACCGATAAGTGGGTGAGCAAAATCGAGAAGCCAACGCATTTTCTGAAGCGTCTTTGGCGCGCGTCCCTCAATCTCAAGGCGCTGAAGCCATTCATCGGCAATCGCTTTAAAAGTCTCTTCCGATTTTGCTTTTGCCTCTCGAACCTCCGCCTTTTGAACTTCCGATGGATCGAGCCCGTCTGCCAGCGATTCTCGAGCCGTCGACCTTTTCTCGCGAGCCTTGGCAAGTGACACATCAGGGTAGCTGCCAAAAGACAACGTCTTTTGCTGTCCCAGAAATCGATAATTCATTCGCCATAGGCGACCACCAGCAGGCGAGATCAGAAGATAAAGCCCCAGACCATCAGACAATTTGTATGCCTTAGCCTTTGGTTTTGCAGCATTTATCGCGGTCGAGGTGAGCGGCATGATGGTATCTCCGAAATGATCATTTTCCGAATACCATCAAAAATACCATCACTGAGCGCTGGCTGCCAGTCTACCCCCGGGGACGCTAGGGGACGCAGGATCGTTCAAGAACCCACGTTTTCCGCCATTTTTCTGGATGTCTCTGGACGCTGCTGGATGCTGAAAAGAGAACAAATGGTGCCCGGGGACGGAGTCGAACCGCCGACACTGCGATTTTCAGTCGCATGCTCTACCAACTGAGCTACCCGGGCACGGGGATGTCGCCTGATCGAATGTCGGGCGAAGAGCGAGCGCTATAAGCATGGTCGTTGGTGCCTGTCCAGCCCCAACGCGCAGATCCGGGACATCATCGCATGAAAAGAAAAATCCCGGCGGGGGCCGCCTGCCGGGATTTGTCGATCAGGCGCGCGTTCGCATCTGTTCAGGGGTTGCGGCGCAGCACCGCATCGCAGCGGGCATTGGTGCCGCTGCCCTTGCCGATGAGATTACCCGCAAGCGCGCCTGCGCCACCGGCGAGCAATGTTTCGCCCAGATTGCCGCCTGCAATCGCGCCGGTCGCAGCGCCACCTGCGGCACCGATGATCGTGCCCTTCTTGGCGCCCTCTTTGCGCTTGAGCAGGCAATAGCGGACTTCCGAACGCTCCTTGGGCGCAGCGCGGGAGACGCGCGCGCGGTCCTTCTCGCCAAGTTTGGCGGCTGCCACAGGCGCCGCAATCAGGCCGATCATGGCCAGTCCGGTGAAGCTTTTTGCGATATTCATGATGGCTTCTCGTTCGTTGATTTCGTGGAGGATGTGTCCCTCACCGTCGAACATGCCTGATCGTTCCTGCACGCAAGATGTATGAGCACGTGGGCGCGCTCAATCCTCCTCGCGATTCGTTTCGTCTTCCAGCTCATCGGGCCGCACGGGGATGCGATAGCCGCCATCCATCCAGCCGAGCAGATCGCGATCGCGGCATCCGCGCGAGCAGAATGGGCGGAAGGCGGGATCGGTTGGCTTCCGGCAAATGGGGCACGTGCCTTTAATGGGCATGATGGCCTCCAACCGGCAGCGCTTCATCCGTCACAAGATTGAGCGCGCCGCCGCGACGCTTCTCCAGCAGCTTCATCCAATCGGGATGATCGCGGATATCGCGCGCCACGGCGGCAGACACGGTGAGCGTGACCGCACCCCCAGAGCCTTTGGCGCTCTCATGTCGCTCCGCCGCGCGCAGGGCCGCCATGCTGGCCGCGCGCACCGGGTCAGCCCGCAGCAGCTCGATGAGCGAGGGGCGCTCGCGCTTGCGGATGATCTGCACGAAGCCAAAACCGTTCACTGCGGTGCGCTCGAAGGGTTGCTCTAGAAATTTGTCGATCTGCGCCGCCGCAATCAGCCGCTCATCCTTGTTGTTCATCGTCGGCAGATCGATGCCGATGGACCCGGCGATACCGAGCCGCGCAACGGCCTGCGCGGCGAGCTTGGCGCCCTTTGGGCCGAGCTGCGCAGGGGGCAGGCTGCCATCCACGTCGATGAGCGTCATGGCGGGCGTGGGGAAGATGCGCAGGGCGGCATCCTCGCTGCCGACTTCGCCGCTCATGGCTTCGGCCAGCAGCTCGCTCCAGCCCGCTGCCTCGAACCGATCTTCTTCATGCGCGGGGCATGGCACTACGGGCAGGCCGCTGCCCTTGAGGCGCTGATACAGGCTCGGTCCGGGCCCAATGCCCAGGCTCTGCAAGGCGATACGGCCCTTGGCCAGCTTCTCGCGCGTGTCATCCAGGCCTGGCTCGCCAATCGCCTCTCGCAGAATTTCCACGCGAATCGTTGCGCCTTCGGAGACCTTGGGCGGGATTGGCTCGATGAGGATCATCTCACCGCTATCCAGCCGCGCAAGGCCGCGCTTGCGCAGGATGAGCGTGCGCGCGAGGCGCCCGGCATAGACCCCACCTGTGCGTGCGCGCTTGTCGTCCCGCTCGATTTGCGCCTCGATAATCTGGCTGCGCCGCACGAGCACGGCACGGGCCTCGCCAATGCCTTCTTCATACAGCCATTGGGGGCCGAGATTTTGCGCGGGTGTCGTGTCAGTCACAGGGATAATCCACCGCACGCAGCAGAGCGCGCGTTTCATAGAGGGGAAGGCCGATCACGCCGGATGGGCTGCCGGAAAGCGCGTGGATGAGGCCCGCAGCACTGCCCTGGATGGCATAGCCGCCCGCTTTGCCGTGCCACTCGCCACCAGCGATATAGGCATCGATCTCGTCAGGGTGCAGCCGCTTGAAGGTGACGATGCTGGTCGAGAGCTTGTGCCGCGCCGTGCCCGCCCTGTCGATCAGCGTGACGGCGCTCAGCACGCGGTGTCGCCGCCCGGAGAGCAGCTTGAGGCACAGGCGCGCGGTTGCTTCGTCTTCCGCCTTGGGCAGGATGCGGCGGCCGCAGGCGACCACCGTATCGCCACTCAGGATGAGCGCGCCCGCGTGCCGGGCAGCGACAGCAGCGCCCTTCTCGGCGGCCATGCGCGCGGCATAGACTGCGGGGACTTCGTCCTTGCGCGGGGTCTCATCGATATCGGCAGGGTCCACGGCATCGGCAGACACACCAATCTGGGCCAGCAAATCAAGCCGGCGCGGAGATGCAGATGCAAGGATGAGGCGCATGGATGCCTGCGGCAGCGGCGCCACAGCGATGATGCTCAGGCCGGGCCAGGCCCGCCGCGGCCAGGCATATAACGATAAGTGATGCGACCCTTGGTCAGGTCATAAGGCGTGAGCTCCACGAGCACTTCATCACCCACCAGCACGCGGATGCGATTCTTGCGCATTTTGCCTGCCGTGTGACCGAGAATTTCGTGGTCATTTTCAAGACGGACGCGGAACATTGCGTTGGGGAGTAGCTCCACCACCTGCCCCCGCATCTCGAGAAGTTCTTCTTTTGCCATGTTCTTCCAGTTATTCGCGAATGGCGCCCCATAGCTGCAAAAGCATCAATTGAAAAGCGAAGAGCCACGGGCATTCTCCAAGCTTCGATCTCAGCTTGGTAATGCATCCACAGCGGCTTCGATTATCGCGATGCTTTGCGCTATTTCCGCCTGCGTCGTGCAGTAGGGCGGCATCAGGTAAATGGTGTCGCCAAGGGGCCGAAGCAAGAGGCCGTTTGCGAGCGCATCCGCCCGCAAGCGCGGGGCGACGTCGCTCATATAGCCAATCCGCTCGCCGACCAGATCGATGGCGGCGATGGCGCCGATCCGGCGGGCATTGCCGAGCTTTGGGTGGACGGAGAGGTGCGCAAGGCCTTCATCCAGCGCATTACCAAGCGTGGCGATCTGCCCGGCCACATCGTCCGTCTGCCAGATTGCGATATTGGCATTGGCGGCAGCACAGCAAATGGGGTTGGCGGTGAAGCTGGAGGAGTGGAAGAACATGTCCGCGCGATCAGCGGTGGAATGGGAAGCGAATATCTCGTTGCTCGCCAACGTCGCTGCGAGTGGAACTGCGCCGCCCGTCAACCCCTTGGCCACGCATAGGATGTCCGGAGATATGCCTGCCTGCTCGCATGCGAACAGCGTGCCCGTGCGGCCCCAGCCCGTCATCACTTCATCCGCAATGAACAACACGTCATGCTGCGCAGCAATCTCCCGCATGGCACGCAAGACTTCGGCTGAATAAAAGAGCATGCCGCCCGCGCCCAGCACCAGCGGCTCGACGATCAGCGCAGCGGGCTTGTCTGGGCTGCGACACAGCATCTCCAGTGCGTCTAGGCTTTTCTGCTGCGCTCCCGCATGGGGGAAAGGCACTGTTGCGACATCGAACAGCAGCGGCTCATAAGCACGATTGAACACGCCCCGCGCGCCAACCGACATCGCGCCGATGGTGTCGCCATGATAGCTATGCTCCAGCACCAACATGCGGTGCCGCGCCTCGCCACGATTATGCCAATGCCCCAGCGCCATCTTGAGCGCGACTTCCACCGCCGTCGATCCACTGTCCGAGAAGAAGACATGATCGAGCCCCGGCGGCGCGAGCGACACAAGCGATCTGGCAAGCTGCTCGGCCTGTGGATGGGTGTAACCGGCGAAGATGATCTGATCGAGCTGCGCCGCCTGCGCGGCGATTGCCGCAGCAATGCGCGGCTCGCAATGGCCATGCGTGATGACCCACCAGCTTGAGATGGCATCCAGCAGCTTGGTTCCATCGGCGCAATGCAGCCATGCGCCGGTTGCGGAGGTGATCTGGGGGATCGCTTCACCGAGCCCATGCTGTGTGAACGGGTGCCAGACGGGCGATTTCATGAAGTCAGCCCCATCGCGGCTCGCACGCCGTCCAAGTCGATATGATCGTGCATGACGCGCGCCAGATGGCTGGCATCGAGCGAATCCAGATGCGGCAACCGCCCGAAGCTGCGCACGCCCGCAATGGCGGGGATCACGGCATCATTGTCCGGATGCGCGTTGCCCACGAATAGCAGCCCCGCAATCGGGATGCCGCGCGTCCGCAGAGCCTCGATGCTGAGCAGACTATGGTTGATCGTGCCGAGGCTCGTGCGGGCAACGAGCAGCACAGGCGCTCGCCAGCGCGCAAACAGGTCGATCATCAGCCAGGGCGGATCACGCCGCAGCGGCACCATCAGGCCACCCGCGCCCTCTACAATCAACGGGCGCTCGGGCGGCAGAGTGAGCCGCGCATCCTCCACAGTCACGCCTTCCTGCTCTGCAGCAAGATGAGGCGAGGCTGGCAGGGCGAGCCGATAAGCCTCGGGCAGCACATGCGCAGCGGGGACGCCCAGCGCTGCGGCCTCACCCGCGTCCGTGCCATCCTCGATACCAGCCTGCACCGGCTTCCAATAATAGGCACCCAGCGCCGCTGCGAGACCGGCAGCGGCAACCGTCTTGCCAATGCCGGTATCCGTGCCGGAGACGATCAGCGCGCCGGTCATGCCGGGGCCTGCGCCAATGCGTGACGCAGCGCCTCGCCTAGCGCCTCGATCACAGGCTCATCTACATTGAGCGTAAGCGAGATGCGCAATCTCGCCGTGCCGCGCGGCACAGTCGGCGGGCGGATGCCGCGCACGTCGAAGCCTGCCTGCTGCAGCAATGCCGCGACTTGCATCGTTCGCGCATCCGGCCCGATGATGATGGGGAGAATCTGGCTTGTCGGGGGTGGCAGATCGAGCGGCGCGCAAATATGTTGCGCAGCATGATCGATGAGGCGGCCAAGGTCCGCGCGTAGATCATCCGCCTGTGTCATGCGCTCAAGCGCAGCACTCACGGCGACAGCAATCAGTGGCGAGGGAGCCGTGGAGAACACAAAGCCCCTGCCCCGATTGATCAGCAGATCGATGATCGGCTGCGCTGCGGTCACCAGCGCGCCCTCGACGCCCAGCCCTTTGCCGCAAGTATGCAGGGCAATGATATTGTGCTGGCTTTCCAGATGCGCAGCGAGCCCGAGGCCGCCTGCTCCGCAGACCGCCGTGGCATGGGCCTCATCAAAAATCAGCATCGCATCGTGGCGCGTTGCGACCTGCGCCAGTGCATCGACAGGCGCCATATCGCCATCCATCGAGTAGATCGTCTCGACCACCATCCACGGCGTGCCGGTGCCGCCGTCGCTCCGCCATTTCGCGATCGCATCGTCAAAGGCCTGCGGATCATTGTGGGCAGCAAGTACCGCCTTGGCCCGGCTGAGCTTCATCCCATCATGCGCGCTTGCATGGATGAGCGCGTCCGCGACGATCAGGTCGTCCGGTCCCGGCAGGGCAGAGAGCAGCGCCATATTGGCGACAAAGCCATTGGCGAAAAACAGCGCGGCCTCAGTGCCGAACAGGGCGGCGGCCTGCGCTTCCAGCGCCTCGTGCTCAGGCGCATTGCCACGCAGCAGGCGCGATCCGCCCGAGCCGACCGGCACGCCGCGCGCAACGGCGTCCGCAACCGCCGCACTGATCGCGGGATCATGCGCAAGACCGAGATAATCATTGGAGGCAAAGTCGTGACCCGCACGGGGAATGAGCCGCCGCAGCCGGGAGCGGCGATCAAGCGCATCAATCTTGGCGCGGAAGGAGTCGGTCAGTGCAGTCATCGCTGCCGCTATAGGCGCGTGGCGGTGCTGCGGCCAAGGCTATGAAATCGAAAGCCCGCCCGACATTAATCGGACGGGCTCTCTCCTCTCCCGTTTCCGGGATGAACGCCGGGATCTGGTTTACATCGCCCCGTGCGCCAAAGCAGCGAGCAGAAGCAGCGCCACGATATTGGTAATCTTGATCATCGGGTTGACCGCAGGCCCTGCCGTATCCTTGTAGGGATCGCCCACCGTATCGCCCGTCACGGCTGCCTTGTGGGCCTCAGACCCTTTGCCGCCATGATGCCCATCCTCGATATATTTTTTCGCATTGTCCCATGCGCCGCCGCCGGACGTCATAGAGATCGCCACAAACAGCCCGGAGACGATCACGCCAAGCAACAGCGCGCCAAGTGTGGCAAAGCCCTGCGCCTGCCCGGCCACCGCCGTGATGACGAAGTAAACAACGATCGGCGCGAGCACCGGCAGCAGCGATGGGATGATCATTTCCTTGATCGCGGCTTTGGTCACGATGTCGACCGTGCGGGCATAATCGGGCCGCGATGTGCCCAACATGATGCCGGGATTGCTGCGGAACTGATCCCGCACATCCTCAACCACGGCGCCCGCCGCCCGGCCCACCGCCGTCATGCCGAATGCGCCGAACAGATAGGGCAGCAACGCGCCTAGCAGCAGCCCGATGATGACGTATGGATTGTTCAGCGAGAAATCGACTTCAATGGTCGGGAAGTAGAGCTGGAGATCAGTCGTGTAGGCGCCGAACAGCACCAGTGCCGCGAGCGCCGCAGAGCCAATGGCATAGCCCTTCGTCACGGCTTTGGTGGTGTTGCCGACCGCGTCAAGCGCATCGGTGCGCTTGCGCACATCCTCCGGCATGCCCGCCATTTCTGCGATGCCGCCAGCATTGTCCGTCACCGGCCCATAAGCATCCAGCGCAACGACCATGCCCGCCAGTGCGAGCAGTGCCGTGGCTGCGAAGGCAACGCCGATGATGCCCGCAATCTGATAAGTTGCGATTACTGCGACGGTGATCACCAGCGTTGGCAGCGCCGTCGATTCCAGACTGATCGCGAGGCCCTGAATGACGTTTGTGCCATGCCCGGTCTCGCTCGCTTTGGCGATGGATCGCACGGGGCGGTAGCTGGTCGAGGTGTAATATTCCGTGATCCACACCAGCAGGCCGGTCACGATGAGGCCGATCAGCATGCACCAGAACAGATCCATGCCGGTATAGCCGCCCGTGCCATCCAAATCAGCGCCGATCACGGCGTTCATGTCGCCCAGTACCTGGCTCGTGACATAATAGATGCCAACGACCGACAGCGCCGCCGTCACCCAGAATCCCTTGTACAGCGCACCCATGATGTTCTGCGATTTGCCCAGCCGCACGAAATAAGTGCCGATGATCGAGGTAATGATGCACACGCCACCCACCACGAGCGGAAGGGACATGAGCGCCATCACCTCCGCCGAGCTGGCCTTCACCAGCAACGCGATGGAGACCATCGTGAGGCCCAGCGTCACCACATAAGTCTCGAACAGATCGGCAGCCATGCCCGCGCAATCGCCGACATTATCACCCACATTGTCTGCAATAACCGCAGGGTTGCGTGGGTCATCCTCGGGGATGCCAGCCTCGACCTTGCCGACAAGATCAGCGCCGACATCGGCGGCCTTAGTGAATATGCCGCCGCCCAGTCGCGCGAAGATGGAGATGAGCGATGCGCCAAAGGCCAGCGCCGTGAGCGCGGCGATGATCGAGCGATCATTGGGCGCAAGGCCAGCCGGGCCGACCAGATACCAGAAGATGCCCGCAATGGAGAGCAGGCCAAGGCCAGCAACCAGCATTCCCGTGACAGCGCCCGCCCGAAAAGCGAGCGTAAGGCCACCCTGCAAAGAAGTGCGCGCGGCCTCTGCGGTGCGCACATTGGCGCGCACCGAGATGTGCATACCGGCAAAGCCAGCCACACCGGAGAGGATCGCACCGATGAGGAAAGCGACGGTGGAGAGCAGCCCCAACGTGACGAACATGATGACCGCAACAACAGCACCGACAATGGCGATGGTGGTATATTGCCGGCCCAGATAGGCCTTGGCGCCTTCCTGAATGGCGCCTGCGATTTCCTGCATTTTCGCGTCGCCCGGGGACGCACTCAACACTTGGCGGCTCGTCACAAAACCATAGATCACGGCCAGCAGGCCGCAACCTATGGCGATAAAGACCGAAGTCATATCGCATCACTCCCCTATCGTGTCGTCCGGGCGCTTAACGCGCAAGATCAACATCAAAGCGGAACGTAGAGCGCTCGCTCGCGCCGTCAAGCTGATTAACGTGCGGTGAATCTTGCGGCGGAGAGAGACGCCGACACCGCCCTCCCGTCATTCTCGCGAACGCGGGAATCCAGATCGGCGGTGCGGCCTGCACTTAGAATCCGTGCGATCCCAGCAGGTCCAAACTGGATTCCCGCGTTCGCGGGAATGACGGGGTGTTGGTGTGGAATCCGAGGCAGGCGAAACCGCGCCTAACAAGCTAACCAGCCTTAGCCATGCTCATAACCCAGGCGCGCAGGCATCGCGACCACCTTGCCATCCAGCCGCAGCGTGATGCCTTCGCCATGCTTGAACCGGCCAACCTCGATCATCCCATGCGGCGCAGCCATCGTTCCGGGCAGCGCAGCCAGCAGAACATAATCATCCCCTGCCGTCGCGGCGGCAATGCGCGCCTCCACGCTGCTGCCGCGCAGGGCGACATAAGGCTCGGACAGGGGAATATTGTTGATCTCGACCGCGCAATCACTGGCGAGCGCCATGCGCCGCGCATCGATGAGCAGCCCATCCGACACATCCATCATCGCATGCGCCGTGCCAGCGAGGGATTGGCCAAGCGTGAGGTGCGGCGTGGGCACGCGATAGGCGCGGATGAGTTCGGCAGGCTCGCTCAGCCCCTCGTTGAGCATGGCCAGCCCCGCGCCTGCATCGCCAATCGGCCCGGAGACAAAGAGCCTGTCCCCCGCCCGCGCGCCACTGCGCCCCGGCACCACCTGATGCGAGGGCACTTCGCCGATTGCGGTGAGGCTGAAGATGCGCGGCGCGCCCGGCGGCAGAGCGATCGTATCCCCGCCGATCAAATGCATCCCGAAGCTGCGCAGCGCCCGCGCGAGCCCATCGAGAAAGCCATTGTCCCAAGCCTTGTCGCCGGTCAGCGCATAATTGAGCAGGCAGGAGACCGGCACAGCGCCCTTGGCGGCAAGGTCGGAGAGGTTCACCGCCGCCAGCTTCCACCCGACTGTCTCGGGCGGATCGTCGGCACGGAAATGCACGCCCTCGGCCATCGTATCGCTGGTCAGCACCAATTGCTGGCCGAGCGTGGGCATCACCGCCACATCATCCAGCAGACCCCGCGCGACAGGATCGGTCGCCATAGCGCGCAGGCGGAGGAGGATGTCGGCCTCCCCACTCATTCAGGTGCGCGCCACTTTTGCGATGGCATCGAGCAACCCATTCACAAAGCCCGCCTCACGCTTGTCATAAAAGGCATGGGCAACATCGACATATTCGCTGATGACGCTGGGCACAGGCACATCCGCCCGCGCGATCAGCTCATAGGTGCCGGCGCGCAAAATCTGCCGCATGGGCTTATCCAGCCGCTCCATCGCCCAGCCCTTGGCAAGCCGTGCCGAGATCAGCTCGTCAATCTCATCGCGCCGGGCATCAACGCCCTTCACGATATCGTCGAAGAAATCGATCTCGGCGGGGTGATAAGTCACATCCTCGATGGTCGCGCCGAGGCGATGCTGATGAAACTCGTGCAGCAGCGTTGGCAGCGGCGTCTGCTCCATATCGAGCTGATAAAGCGCCTGAACGGCAGCGAGCCTCGCCGCGGAACGGGTCTTTGATTTTGGTTCGGTCATCTGATCCTTCTTATCCAATCGCCTGCGCGCTGGATATGGGCTTTCGCTGCCCGTGCTGAGTCTGAATTATTTGAGGCGCACCGCAACGCTGGCGGCGTGGGCAGGCAAGCCCTCCGCCTGCGCCATCGCCAAAGCTGCGGGACCAATCGCGCCCAATGCCGCAGCATCAAGCTGGAGGAAGCTGGTGCGCTTCATGAAATCGAGCACGGAGAGGCCGGACGAGAAACGCGCGCGCCGCCCGGTGGGCAGCACATGGTTCGGCCCGGCAACATAATCGCCAATTGCCTCAGGCGTCATCCGGCCCATGAAGACCGAACCTGCGTGGCGTACCTTGTCGAACAGGGGCTGCGGCTCATCCACCGCAAGCTCGAGATGCTCCGGCGCGAGCCGATCGACCAGCGGCATGGCGGCTTCGAGCGTATCAACGAGGATGATCGCGCCATTGTTCGTCCAGCTGATCCGTGCACGTGGACCGGTTGCCAGCTCGCCAAGCAGCGTCTCGACGGACGCCTCGACAGCACCGGCAAAGTCCGCGTCATCGGTGAACAGGATCGACTGACTGGTCTCGTCATGCTCGGATTGGCTCAGCAGATCGGCGGCGATCCAATCCGGATCATTCTTACCGTCGGCCACCACGACAATCTCGGACGGGCCAGCCACCATATCGATGCCGACCACGCCATAGACCTGCCGCTTGGCCTCCGCGACCCAGGCATTGCCGGGGCCGACGACCACATCGACCGGCGCGATTTTGTCCGTGCCATAGGCGAGCGCCGCGATCGCCTGCGCCCCGCCAACACGCCAGATCTCGCTCACGCCTGCGATATGCGCCGCCGCCAGCACGGCGGGGTTGAGCGCACCGCCGGGCGTGGGGGACATCATGACGATGCGGTCAACGCCAGCAACCTTGGCGGGGATGGCATTCATCAGCAGCGAACTGGGATAGGCCGCCAAACCACCGGGAACATAGATGCCAGCCGCCTCAACCGCATTCCAGCGCGCGCCCAGGCGCACGCCAGCACTGTCCGTCCAGCCGCTCGATTCGGGCTTCTGCTTCTCGTGATAGGCCGTGATCCGCTCAGCCGCGAGATTAAGCGCATCACGCAGCGCGTCATCGATCTCGCCATAGGCCTGCGCGCATTGATCGGCGCTGATGCTCCAGCCCTGCACATCCAGATCGAAGCGATCGAACCGCGCAGTCAAGTCGGCCAGCGCGGCATCACCCTCGGCCCGCACCCGCGCGACAATCGCGCGCACGTCCTGCGCAACATCCTCATCCGCCTCGCGCCGTCCATTGACGAGCGCCTCAAAAGCGGCAGCGAACCCCGCATCGCCAGCATTCAGTTTAAGCGGCACGGCTGGCCTCCACGGCGGCGCGGAAGCGCTCGACCATCGGCACCAGCTCCGCCGCGCGCATCTTCATCGCGGCGCGATTGACGATCAGCCGCGCGCTAATGTCCATGATCTTGGCGGTCTCGACCAGACCATTGGCTTTGAGCGTCGCGCCCGATGACACAAGATCGACAATCCGCCGCGCCAGCCCAAGCGACGGCGCAAGCTCCATCGCGCCGTTCAGCTTCACGCACTCGGCCTGAATGCCCAGCCGCTCGAAATGCTCGCGCGTGAGGTGCGGATATTTGGTCGCCACGCGAACGTGGCTCGGCGCGCTTTCGTCCTCCTGTGGGGCGTCCACCGGCTCGGCGATGGAGAGGCGGCAGTGGCCAATCTGGAGATCGACCGGCGCATAAAGCTCGGAATAGCCGAACTCGGCAATAACGTCCGACCCGACGATGCCGATCTGCGCCGCGCCATGCGCCACGAAGGTCGCGACATCAAAGGCGCGCACGCGGATGATGGACAGCCCCTCGACATTGGTCGCGAATTTCAGCGCGCGGCTTTCCTTCTTGTGGAACTCAGCCTCCGGCTCGATGCCTGCCTGCGCGAGCAGTGGCAGGGCTTCTTCCAGGATGCGTCCCTTGGGGATGGCGAAGGTGATTGACCGGCTCATGATGGGCCGCGCCTTAAGCGTTTGCGCACAGAACTGCAATTGCAAGCCGCGCCTTAACGCTACCCCGTGCGCAACGCTTCGCCGCTCCGCGCGTTAGATTGATACATCAACAAGGAGAATAGACATGGGCAAAGGACTTTTGCTTTGGCTGATCGGCATTCCAATCCCCATCATCATCCTCCTTTATCTCATCTTCTAAAGTAAGATGGATTGTGGCGCCCCGCCTCGAATGGCCGGGCGCCACATTCAATTTTCAGTCCTCGAAAGGATCGCGCACGAGGATCGTGTCTTCACGCTCGGGCGATGTTGATACGCTCGCGACCGGGCATTCGATCAGCTCTTCGATACGACGGATATATTTGATCGCCTGTGCAGGCAGGTCGGCCCAGCTACGCGCGCCGACAGTCGTGCCTTCCCAGCCCGCCATCTCTTCATAGATGGGCTCGACGGCAGCCTGATCCGCCGCATGCGCTGGGAGATAATCAATCACTTCACCATGCAACTTGTAGCCGGTGCAGATCTTGATCGTCTCGAAGCCATCCAGCACGTCGATCTTGGTGAGCGCGATCCCGGTCACGCCGGAAAGCGCACAGGTCTGGCGCACCAGCACCGCATCGAACCAGCCGCAGCGCCGCTTGCGCGCCGTCACGGTGCCAAACTCATGGCCGCGCACGCCTAGCCGCTCGCCCGTTTCATCCTCAAGCTCGGTCGGGAACGGCCCGGAACCAACGCGCGTCGTATAAGCCTTCACGATGCCCAGCACGAAGCCCGCTGCATTGGGGCCCATGCCAGAGCCCGAGGCGACCGTGCCGCTCACCGTGTTGGACGAGGTGACGAACGGATAAGTGCCATGATCGACATCGAGCAGCACGCCTTGTGCACCCTCGAACAGGATGCGCTTGCCAGCCTTGCGGACGTCGCGCAGGCGCTTCCACACCGGCTCCGCAAATTGCAGCACGAAGGGCGCGATTTCGCGCAGCTCTTCGATCAGCTTGGCGCGGTCGATTGGCGGTTCGCCAAAGCCTGCCCGCAGCGCGTCATGGTGAGCGCAGAGGCGGTCCAGCTGCGGTTCCAGCGCATCGAGATGGGCCAGATCACACACGCGGATCGCGCGGCGGCCAACCTTATCCTCATAAGCAGGGCCAATGCCGCGCCCCGTCGTGCCGATCTTGCCTTTGCCGGCAGCCGTCTCACGCAGCCCATCAAGGTCACGGTGGATCGGCAGAATGAGCGGGCAATTATCCGCCACAGCAAAATTGCTGCGGTCGACATGCACGCCCTGCCCTTCAAGCTTCTCTATCTCGGCCTTCAGCGCCCAGGGATCGAGCACCACGCCATTGCCGATGATCGACAAGGTGCCAGTGACGATGCCAGAGGGAACGAGGCTGATCTTATACACCTGACCATCAACGACCAGCGTGTGCCCGGCATTATGCCCGCCTTGAAAGCGCACGACGCAGTCGGCCCGGTTAGCGAGCCAGTCGACGATCTTGCCTTTACCTTCATCGCCCCACTGGGCGCCGATTACGGTAACATTTGCCATGAATACAATTCTCCGCCCTGCCGAGCGGATCCAGCTCGCCCTTCGACAGGACTCGGCGAGCGGACTGGATCGTGCGGGCATCGCAGCCCGGTCCGGGCGGGTCGTTAGCCGCGCTCTTCCTGCCGGTCAAGCCGCGAGGGCGTAAGCCAGTCATATCAATCGCAAATTGGATGACCCCGACTATCCCGCCACAGCTATGGTTGACGGCTCGATCAAGAAACAAATCGGCATTTAGTCTGTTCTTGGCACAGTGCAGGCGATATCATAACCGTATCAACAGCTTGGCTGGGAGGAAGAATATGCGTCTGTTCATCATCGGCTTGGCCGTTATCACGCTCGGCGCCTGCAATGGCGCGAGCGAGCGCAACGAGGTTACGCCGCCCGTCGAGAACGCCGCTACATTGGACAATGCGACAAACGCCGCCAACGCGGTGGATTATGTTGCCGCCATCCAAAACCTCTCGCAGACCGAGCAGCAGGGCGTTTTCCTGCGCGCCATTCGCGATGCCGACTTGCCGTGCCGCGACGTGATCTCCGTCGAGCAGGTCGAGCCCATGCAGAAGCAGCCGACCTGGCGCGCGCAATGCGATCAGGGTGATGCGCATCTCATCATGGTCAAGCCGGATGGCAATGCACAGATTGTGAGCCGCACCACACGCTGAGCCTTGAGAGGCTATCGCGAAACTGATTGCGCTTTGCCCCTCTTTGCCTAGCATCCCTCCAACGGCATCTGCATTGGAGCGGCATCACGGATGAGCGGTATCGGCAGCAGGCTTGTCCTGAGTGAGAGCAAGCGGCTGCGCATCGGCAGCATGATGCTCTTCTACGTCGCGCAGGGACTGCCGATTGGACTGTTCCTCACCGCGATGGCGGCGTGGCTCTCCGCCAATGGCATGCCTGCGGGCGCTGTCGCCGCGCTCGTCGCCACGACCTATCTGCCGTGGAGCTTCAAATTCATCGGCGCCGCGCTGATGGATCGCTACACTTATCTACCGATGGGCCGCCGCCGCGTGTGGCTCATCGTCTCGCAAAGCGTGATCCTCGCCGGACTCCTCACAGCAGCCTTTGTTGGCCCGATGCCGCAAGAGCTGGCGCTGATCTCCGCATTGGGCTTCCTCATCTTCTGCGGCGGCGCGATGCAGGATGTCGCCGTGGATGGCCTCGCCGTCGATATCCTCAAGGAGGATGAGCAAGGCCCGGCCAGCGCCTTCATGTTCGGCGGGCAGGCGCTCGGCATGGCCATTGGCGGCGCGCTGGGGGGTTATCTGCTGCAAAATTATGGCTCCAGCGTCGCCTTCTTCGCGTTCACGCCGCTCAATGCCGGCTTCCTCATCCTTGCGATCATCCTGCGCGAGCGGCCCGGCGAGAAGCTGCTGCCCTGGACGCGCGGCGAAGCATCGGCTGAGGCGAAGGCCGCGCATGGCATGCCCTGGCTGGAAATCCTCGCCATCACCTTTCGCTCCCTCATCAAGCGCGATAGTCTCGTGCTGCTCTGCGCCAGCGTGTTCGGGCGCGCGGTCGGCGGCGCTTTCACGGCCTTCTGGCCTGTGTTAGCAACGACGCAGGCGGGCTTTAGCACCAGCGCCTACTCCAGCATGGTCGCTACCATCGGGCTGGTCTGCTCCGTCGCCTGCATGGGGATCGGCTCGTTCCTCGTGGCGAAGCTGGGGCCAAAGCGGGCGACGGTCGTCACTTATGCGGGCTATATCCTGATCGCTCTGGTGTATCTCGTCTCGCCGGAAATCGCCATGATCGGCTATGTGTTCGTCATCCTCTCCATCGGGCGGGAATTGACGGACGTGCTGACCTCGGTAAGCAGCAACCCGCTGCGCATGCGCCTGTCAGACAAGCGCGTGGGCGCGACTCAGTTCACCATCTATAATTCGCTCTCCAACCTTCCGGTTGCCTTGGGAGCGAGCCTGTTTGCTTGGACATATGGCGCTGGCGGACTGGCGCTTGTCATGTCCATCCTCATCGCGATGACGGTCGCGAGTTGCGTGATCTTCGCCTTGCTTCGCATCGGCGACGTGATCGACACGCCTGAGGAGGAACAGGCCGAACTCACGCCGCTGGTCAATTAAGCAACGTCAGGCCGGGGCCAGCTCAGCGCTCTCTGTTTCAGCAATCCAGCCACCGCCCAGCACGCGCTCCCCAGCGTAAAACACTGCCGCCTGTCCCGGCGCCACGCCAAATTCGGCGGCATCGAACAGCAGCCGCTCACCTTCCAGCCGCGCCGGAACGGGCCTGGACATCGAGCGGACCTTAGCTGTGAGCGGGCCGCTATCATCCCCGCCAATCCAGTTCATCTCTTCGATCCGCGCAGCCCGAACCGCGAGCGCCGCCTTTGGCCCCACGATCACCTGCTTGCTCTGCGCATCCAGCCGCACCACGTAAATCGGCTCGGCAAGCCCGCCAATCTCCAGCCCGCGCCGCTGACCCACCGTATAATGGATGAGGCCCTTGTGCGGCCCCAGCACGCGGCCATCCACATGCACAATCTCGCCCGCATCATCGGCATCTGGCCGCAACTTGCGCACGATGCTGGCATAATCGCCATCCGGCACGAAGCAGATATCCTGACTGTCCGGCTTCAGCGCCACGCCCAAACCAAGCTCGGCGGCAATCGCGCGCACCGCAGGCTTTTCCATGCCGCCCAGCGGAAAGCGCAGATAATCGAGCTGTGCTTGCGTGGTCGCGAACAGAAAATAGCTCTGATCCCGCGCCGGATCGACCGCGCGATGCAGTTCCGCTCCAGCCGCGCCCAGCACGCGCTGCACATAATGGCCGGTCGCCAGGCAATCGGCGCCCAGATCGCGCGCCATTGCAAACAGGTCCGTGAATTTCACGCCCATATTACAGCGCACGCAAGGGATGGGCGTGCGCCCGGCGAGATATTCGTCCGCAAAGCCCTCCATCACCGAATCGCGAAAGCGGCTTTCATAATCAAACACATAGTGCGCGATGCCAAGCTTGTCGGCGACGGCGCGGGCATCGCGAATATCCTGCCCGGCGCAGCAACTGCCCGTGCGGCCCACCGCTGCGCCATGATCATAAAGCTGCAAAGTGATGCCGATCGTCTCGGCACCCGAGCGCGCGGCAAGTGCCGCGACCACGCTCGAATCCACGCCGCCAGACATGGCGACGACGATGCGCTTGCCTTTGAGGGGCTGCGGAAGCTGGAAAAGATCATCCATCCATCGTCATATAGGGGCAACCGGTCGAAACGGCCAGTGCGCTAAATCCCGGAAAACCAACGGATTAGGCGGAAAAACACATATCGGTAATCTCACCTAACAACAAATCACCAGCGCCTTTACGACCGATTATCTTTTGCCTGCTAGCACTTAGCCCATGGGCATGAGTGTAATACCACATGATCAAAGCATGGCCGTCAATCTGGCGGGTGGAGAGGGCAACCGGATTCCGGACCTGACCCTGCTGCTCGCCATGCACGCGGCCCGTCAGGCGACGGCGCCAACTGCTCGGCAAGTCCATGAGGCAGACCTTCCGGTCGTCCTCGCGGATGAACCGGACCGGCTGACTTTGATCTTCGCATCGAACCGGGTGAGCCCGCACGTCCTGCACAGGGCGGCGGGTTCGTTCAATGCGGAAGTGGCTGCACTCCTGGCGGTGGGAACCAATGGTGAAGGTCTTGTTCACTTAGGCGGTTAGCCGAAGGGAAAAACTTTGAGGCCATCATCATGAGCGAGAAGACCAAGTCAGACCGATCCCCGTCGGTGAATGAGGATAAGATGATCGAGAACCAGAAGATACGCCCGGCTCAAGTCGTTGGTCCCCTTGGGGAACCACTCACCCTTGATTCGCTTCCATCGCCGGACACCACCCGTTGGGTTGTGCGCCGAAAAGCGGAAGTCGTGGCGGCCGTCAATGGCGGTCTGCTGACGGTGGACGAAGCCTGCGAGCGCTACTCCCTCACGCTCGAGGAATTCGCCAGCTGGCAGCGCGCTGTCGACCGGTCGGGCATGCCCGGCCTGCGGGTCACGCGCATTCAACATTATAGGTCGCTCTATGAGCGGCAGCAACGCTACTAAACCATCGACGACTGCCGGGGTGGGCTATGCCGCGCATGGCCTGCCCCGGATTTTTGCCGACCGGATTTTTTGCTGAATTGACCCGCCCGACCCCTCCGGCGGGTTTTTTCATGCCTGCGGTTCAGCGATATGCTTCATCGCCTCGCGTCTGCTGAGCGGGCTGAGCTTGTCGCCGAGCGAGGCCACATAGCGCGTCACCTCCGCCGCATCCGTCCGCGCATATTGCCGCAGCGCCCAGCCGATCGCCTTGCGCAGGAAAAACTCCCGCGAGTCCAGCGAAGGCGCGATGCAGGCATAAAGCAGATCGAGATCCGTCTGCCCCTTGGCATTGAGCTGGCAAAGAATCGCGCTGCGGCGCATCCACATATTGTCGCTACTCGCCCAGTCGAGCATGGCCTGCTTCATGGGCTGGCCTTCAGTGGCGAGAATCGCGGCGAGCCTTTGCCCAGCGATCGGATCGATAAAATCCCACCATGCGCCCGTCACGATCATCTCTTCATACATGGCCAGCGCATCAAGGCGCTGAAAATTCCGCGCCGCGCGAATGCCACTCAATGCGAGGGCGGCGTAGCGCTCTTCGCGATACTGCGCACCACGCCAGAGCGCGAGCACATCAGCCTGCCATTGCGCGCTCGTCTCATAATGCAAATCCGCAAACAGAGCCTTGCAAGCCGCGCGCAACGGAACCGCTGAGACACCCAGATAAGGCATGGCCGACTTCATATAAGCCTGCATCGCAGGTGCGCGGGCCGGATCGGCAACAGCCTCGAGCCCTGCGCGAACGCGCTGCGCCAAAGCACTCATGCGCGGTCTCGTCTGCTACGACGCCTGAAAATTCCCATCACGACCAGCAGGAGCGCAGGCAACCAGACGATCAGCAATTCCGAGCGCACCGTCTCCAGCCCCCGCTCGGTGAAGAAGCGCGCACCGATGGGTGAGACGCGGATCGGCTGCCAATCAAGAAACAGCCGCGTCTTATCGAACGGCCAGAGCAGCATCACCCCCTGCCCGCCATCGGTGAGCATATCCATCGCGGCATGGGAGGCGAGGCAGGCGAAGAGGAACAGCCATGCGCCAAAGCTGCGCGCGGGTCGCCACACCAAAGCGATCAACATCGGCACCAACGCCGCAAACATCAGCGAATGGGTGAAGCCACGATGGCCCCATTCGCTGCCATAGCCAATGCCAAAGCGGAACCCGATCACATCGAGATCGGGCGCAGCCGCGAGCAGCGCGCCAAGGATCGCGAGACGGGGCGCGATCCTCGTGCGGCCTAGCCCGGCGCTGGCGGCAAGAGGAAGCATCGCATGAGTGAAAATCGTCGTCATGGCCTGCTTGTGCCCGGATTTTTTCCGGCGCGCAAAGCGTCAGGCCAGAATCAGAAGCCCACAGTCACACCAGCCGAGACATAGTCAGGCCCAACATTGCCCTTGATGGCGATCAGCGGCAGCAGCGGCATCGCCACGGTCGCGTAAGGCCGCGCTTCCTCATCGCTGATCCGCGCGCCGATGCCGAGGCGCAACGATGCAGGCAACTGATAGGCCGCCTCGATCCGCCCATAAATCGCTGTGCCGCCGTCCCGCAGAAACACGCCTGCGCCCGGCGTGAGGCTGAACCCAGCCAGCCCGAACGCGTAACCCGCGCCAAGCTCCGCACCCCAACGCTCATTGGCGCGCGCATAATTGGCCTCCGCGCCGAGCCCCTGAGCCTGAGCGGGCGCTGCGGAGACTATGAGGGCAGCAGTTAGCGCCAAGGCGATGCGAATAGTCATGTTGATACAGTCTCCAGAATTCGAATGGCGCCGCGCTAGGCAGCGACCGCCGCCACGGCAATCATCGGGGGATGAGCCGACTCCGAACAACGATGAAGCGAACGCCTCATCCCGGTCAGTCGCTCAGCTTCGCTGCCGCCTCTCTCAGTGGCGGGAGGACCACCTCAAGCAATCGCCGCGCCGAGAGGCGGGCCGCTGCCGTCGCGACGTTCAGCGCTGCAACCACCTGCCCCCGTTGCCGCACCGGCACCGCAATCGAGCGTACGCCGATCTCAAGCTCCTCATCGAGCAGGCAATAGCCCTCGCCCGCGATGGTCCGCAGCAGTTGCGCCAGCTTTACCCGGTCGGTCACGGTTTTCGGCGTCAGGGCTTCCAGCCGCACCCTGTCCAGATACGCGATCTGTTTCTCCACCGGCAGCGCAGCCAGCAGCACTCGACCCATCGAGGTTGCGTAGATCGGCAGGTTGCTGCCCACCCGCAACCCGATCGACATGATGCGGATGGCCTCAGCCCGCGCCACGTAGAGCAGCCGATCATCATCGATCACGCCGAGCGAACAGGATTCGCCAAGTTCGTCGCGCAGCGCATCCAACAGCGGTTGCGCCCGTGCCGACAGTGCCGTCATCGATAGATAAGGGTGCCCCAGCGCCAGCGTCTGTCGGCGCACGACATAGCCTGCGCTTTCCACACCGACATAGCCAAGGATCGTCAAGGTATGCAGGCACCGGCGCACCGCGGCGCGGCTGAGCCCCGTTTTGCGCGCGGCATCCGCAATGGTGACCGGGCGCTCCGCCGCAGCAACCGTGCGCAAGACCAGCAGACCGCGCGCAAGCGAGGTCATGAATTCCGGATCGCCTTGTCTCTCGATCATGTCCATCGCCCAGCTTTGTCGTTCGATTATCGAACGGTCAATCGGTAATCGGTTGACGCAGCCGCAAGTGCGGCCGATCCACGCCATCGAGAAGGAACAGGCATATGATCGACAAAAGCGTTGAATCAGCACAGGCGGCCGTTGCCGATCTGTTCGATGGTGCATCCATATTGGTGGGTGGATTTGGCACGGCGGGCATGCCCAATGAGCTCATCGATGCAGTGATCGAGCGCAATGTGGGCGATCTCACCATCATCAGCAACAATGCCGGAAATGGCGAGACCGGGCTTGCCGCCCTGATCCGCGAGGGCCGGGTGCGCAAGATCGTCTGCTCCTTTCCTCGCCAATCCGATTCCCATCATTTCGATGCCGCCTTCCGCGCCGGAAAGATCGAGCTTGAGCTCGTCCCGCAAGGCAATCTCGCCGCACGCATTCATGCTGCTGGTGCTGGCCTTGGCGCCATCTTCACGCCGACCGGCTACGGCACGCAACTTGCGGAAGGCAAAGAAAGTCGCGTCATCGATGGTAAGGGATACGTGCTGGAGATGCCGATCCACGCCGATTTCGCGCTGATCAAAGGCATGGTCGGGGATCGCTGGGGCAATCTGATGTATCGCAAAACCGCCCGCAACTTCGGCCCGATCATGGCGATGGCCGCGCGCACCACCATTGCGCAGGTCTCGCACATCGCGCCGCTCGGCAGCCTCGAACCGGAAGCGATCGTCACGCCCGGCATTTTCGTTCAGCGGGTCGTCGCCGTCCCCCCTAAATTGGATCAGGCGCAACTGGAGCAGACAGCATGAAGCGCCTTGATCGTCGCCAGATCGCCGCACGCGTCGCACAGGATATTGAGGAAGGCGCCTATGTAAATCTCGGCATCGGCCTGCCAACGCTCGTGGCGGATTTCCTCCCCACCGATCGTGACATCCTGCTCCATAGCGAAAATGGCGTGCTCGGCATGGGGCCTGCGCCGCAGCCGGGCGAGGAAGACCCGGACCTCATCAATGCCGGCAAGCAGCCCGTCACGCTGCTCGTGGGCGGCAGCTATTTCCACCATGCCGATAGCTTCGCAATGATGCGCGGCGGCCATATCGATGTGTGCGTGCTTGGCGCATTTCAGGTCTCGACGCGCGGCGATCTGGCCAATTGGCACACAGGCGAAGAAGGCGCGATCCCCGCCGTCGGCGGCGCCATGGATCTCGCCATCGGTGCCAAGCGCACTTTCGTGATGATGGAATTGCAGACGCGGGCAGGCGCCAGCAAGCTTGTGGAAGCCTGCACTTATCCGCTTACCGGCCTCGCCTGCGTCTCGCGCGTCTATACGGACGTGGCGATCTTCGAGCTCGGGCCGGATGGCGCCAGCGTCAGCGAAATGGTCGAGGGCTGCACGCTCGAAGAGCTGCGCACGCTGACCGGCCTTCCCCTCACGCTCGCCAAGGGAGTTCCGCTATGACTCATGCTTTCATCTGCGATGCCATCCGCACGCCCATTGGCCGCTACGGTGGCAGCCTCGCGCGCATCCGCGCCGATGATCTGGGCGCGGTGCCGATCCGCGCCTTGCTGGCCCGCAATCCGCATCTCGACCCAGCCGCGATCGAGGAAGTCTTTTATGGCTGCGCCAATCAGGCAGGCGAGGATAATCGCAACGTCGCCCGCATGAGCCTGTTGCTCGCTGGGCTGCCGGTCGATGTGCCCGGCGTCACGCTCAATCGCCTGTGCGCTTCCGGCCTTGAAGCTGTGGGCTCAGCTGCTCGCGCCATCCAGAGCGGTGAGATGGAGTTGGCGATTGCAGGCGGTGTCGAGCAGATGAGCCGCGCGCCATTCGTCATGGGCAAGGCGGAAGGCGCCTTCGGTCGCGATCAGCAGTTGCAGGATACGACGATGGGCTGGCGCTTCATCAATCCGGCGCTTGATGCGCTCTACGGCACCGAGACCATGCCGCGCACGGGCGAGAATGTTGCGCAGGAGTTCGGCATCAGCCGCGCCGATCAGGATGAATTCGCGCTGCGCAGCCAGCAACGCGCCGCCGCCGCGCAAGCAAGCGGCTTCTTTGCGCAGGAGATCACGCCCGTAAGCGTGCCCGCAGGCAAACGTGGCGAGACCGCAGAATCCTCGCAGGACGAGCACGCCCGGCCCGACACGACATTGGAGGCCCTCACGCGCCTCAAGCCTTTGTTCGGCGCGGATGGCACGGTGACGGCAGGCAATGCCTCAGGCATCAATGATGGCGCAGCGGCCATGGTCATCGCCAGCGAGGCAGCCGCCAAGCGACATGGCCTGACTCCGCGTGCGCGCATCCTCGGCATGGCGTCGGCGGGTGTTCAGCCGCGGGTGATGGGCATTGGCCCCATCCCCGCCACCAACAAGCTGCTCGCTCGGCTGAACCTCAACATTGCGGACTTTGATGCAATCGAGCTCAATGAGGCGTTCGCCAGCCAGTCGCTCGCCGTGTTGCGCAGCTTCGGGCTCGCCGATGATGCACCGCATGTCAACGCCTCCGGCGGCGCAATCGCGCTCGGCCATCCGCTCGGCATGTCCGGCGCGCGCCTCGCGATGACAGTGGCGCATCAGCTGGAAGCGACGGGCGGACGGCTTGGCCTTGCAACGCTTTGCGTCGGCGTCGGCATGGGATTGGCGCTGGCGATCGAACGGGTCTGATGGCGCGCTGAGCCGCGCCCCAACACAAGCTGGTGCCTATGCTTTCGCCGCCACCACGATGATCTCGACCTTATAGTCCGGGCTGAACAGCTTGACCTCACCGGTCGCGCGGGCAGGCGCCGGATGGCCTGCAATCCAGACATCCCAGGCGGCGTTCATCTCGTCAAAATCGGCCATATCCGCCAGCCAGATTGTCGCCGACAGCAGATGATCCTTGCTGCTGCCGGTCTGCGCCAGCAAGGCGTCGATCTCGGCCAGCGCCGTGCGGGTCTGAGCGGCTATGCTTTCACCGGGCGCGCCGATCTGGCCAGCGAGATAGATGGTTTCGCCGTGGATCACGGCTTCGCTGAGGCGCGGCCCCTGGTCTATACGGGTGATGCTCATCTTCGGCTCCTGTCGAGTGAATATTCAGCGGTAGCGGCTGATGGCGAGGTCGCCAGCGTCGATCTGTGGCGAACGACCATCGATCAGATCGGCGATCACGCGCGCCGAGCCACAGGCCATCGTCCAGCCGAGCGTGCCATGGCCGGTGTTGAGAAACAGGTTGGGAATGCGCGTCGGGCCGATCACCGGCGTGCTGTCCGGCGTCATCGGGCGCAGGCCGGACCAGAAGCTCGCCGCCTCCATGTCACCAGCACCGGGGAACAATGTGCCAGCCGAATGCTCCAGCGTCGCCCGCCGGGCTAATGAGAGATCGTTGGAAAAGCCCGATATCTCGGCCATGCCGCCAATGCGGATGCGATCGCCCAGCCGGGTAATCGCCACCTTGTAGCTCTCGTCGAGCAGCGTGGAAACCGGCGCGCGTGCGGCATCCACGATCGGCACAGTGAGCGAATAGCCTTTCACGGGATAGACGGGCAGCCGGATGCCGAGCGGCGCCACCAATTGCGGGGAGTAGCTGCCCGCCGCAACCAGATAGGCATCGGCGACTACCCGCCCGCCATCTGTCTCGACATGCTGGATGCGGCCATCGTCCTGCGCCAATCGGCTGATATGCGTGCCATTCAGGAAGCGGACGCCCTGTTGGGCTGCCATCAACGCCAGCGCATTGGTGAACTTGAAGCAGTCGCCCGTCTCGTCATTCGGCAAGCGCAAGCCGCCCGCAATCGGTGACGCGCTGGCGGCGAGGCCAGGCTCCGCAGCGATACAACCGGCTTTGTCGAGCACCTCGAAAGGCACGCCATCGGCCTTGAGGACCGCAATGTCCTTCGCCATGCCCGCAAGCTGCTTCTCCTCGCGGAACAGCTGCAGCGTGCCTTGGCTGCGCTCATCATAGCTTATACCGGTCTCCCCACGCAGCGTGATGAGGCAATCGCGGCTATATTCGGCGAGGCGCACCATGCGGCTCTTGTTAATGGCGTAATCGCGTGCGTTGCAATTGCCCAACATGGCAACAAGCCAGCGCAGCATGGCCATGTCGACCTTTGGTCGCAGGATGAGCGGCGCATGCTCCATCATCAGCCAGCGCATGGCCTTCATCGGAATGCCTGGCGCTGCCCAGGGCGAGGCGTAACCGGGTGATATCTCGCCAGCATTGGCGAAGCTGGTCTCCATGGCCGGGCCAAGCTGGCGATCGATCACGACCACCTCATGCCCTGCCTGCGCCAGATACCAGGCGGACGTGACGCCGATCACGCCGCTGCCCAGAATGGCGATTTTCATCAGAACATGCTCCGGTCAAGATCGCGCGCGGGCAGATAGATCCGCTCGTAGCGATGGCTAAGCTGGGTGAGGATTTCGTAGGAGATAGTGCCCGCATCGGCGGCGACCTGATCGAGGCTTTGATGTGGACCGATCAGCTCGACCGGGGCACCTTCGTACAGATGCACGTCAGGAATGTCGGTGACGTCGATCGTGAGACTATCCATCGACACGCGGCCAATGATCGGCACGCGGCGACCCGCAATATAGGCCGCGCCGCGATTGCTCAGGCAGCGGGGCCAACCATCGGCATAGCCTATAGGGATGGTTGCGAGCCGCATGGACCGACTGGCGTGATATGTCAGGCCATAGCCGACGCCAGCGCCCGCCGGAATGACGCGCAGTTGCGCGATCGGGGCCGTCAGAGAAATGACAGGACGCATCGGGTTGGCTTTCGCCTGCGGGGCGCCGCCATAAAGCGCGATGCCCGCGCGCACGAGGTCGAAATGGCCACGCGGCAGGAAGGCACCGCCGCTATTGTCGAGCGCGAGCGGCACGCCCGGAAAATGTTTCGCCAACGCTAGAAAGCGCGCAGCCTGATCGGCATTGGCTGGATCGTCCGGCTCGTCGGCACAGGCGAGATGGCTCATCAGCAGATGCAGCTCGATATCCGCAAGGAGGTCAGGCCGCCCCAGCAGCATCTCGACTTCTTCGGGCGGAAGGCCCAGGCGAGACATGCCGCTATCGACCTGCAACGCAGCTGGCAGCCTCTTGCCCATTGCGCGCGCCAGAGCAGACCAGCGTTGCACCTGATCGAGCGAGTTCAACACCGGTCTGGCGCCCAGTTGCACAAATGTTTTTTCATTGCCTGGCAGCAGGCCGTTGAGCACGTAGAGCGTTGCCGCGCCGTCGATCACCGGCATCAGCGCCTCCGCCTCTCCGAGCATCGCGACAAAGAAATGCTGGCAACCCTGAGCCAGCAGCGTGCGGACGACAGGAATTGATCCCAGCCCATAGCCGTCGGCCTTGACCACACCCGCCACATGGGCTGGCGCAACCCGATCCCGGATCGCGCGATAATTGGCAGCCAAAGCGTCAAGATCGATCGTCAAAACCGTGTTGGTAATCACAATACCCCCTGCTTGCGCCAGACGCCGAATATAGCGCGCGATCCTGCAAATTAGTCGCCAAATCGTCGCACATCATGCTAATTCAGTAATTATATCGCTCGATTATTGAAAGAAGTCACCAGATCATGGCTTGGAGCACCGACGCAACCGATCGCGCCATCCTGCACTTGCTACGGCTGGATGGGCGAAAACCCAATGCCGAAATCGCTCAGGCCGTCGGTCTCTCACCTTCCGCCTGCCTGCGACGCATAAAACTGATGGAGCATCACGGCGTGATCGGCGGCTACACCGTCGTCACCGGGCCGCAGGCCGATGATGATCGCGGGGTTGATGTGGTCGTGCGCGTTACGCTCGACCGGCAATCGGAGGATTATCTCTCGCGCTTCGAACATGCTGTGCGGCAATGCCCTGAGATCCGCGAATGCCTGCTGATGACCGGCGATGTCGACTATTGGCTCCGCCTGCGCACCGAGAGTGTCGCCGCTTATGAGGCGATCCACGGCGAAGTGCTTTCGCGCCTGCCCGGCGTCACGCGCATCAGCTCCAGCTTCGCCATGCGCAACGCCCTGCGCCCGCGGCGTCGCGCTTGAGCGCAAACGAGCGGGTGGCAGCACTCAAGCCCGCGAAGCGCCCTGAATCATTCCCACTCGATCGTGCCGGGCGGCTTCGAGGTATAATCATAGACCACGCGGTTGATGCCCTTCACTTCATTGATGATGCGCGTCGCGACACGACTCAGAAAGGCTGCGTCATAGGGATAAATATCCGCCGTCATGCCGTCCGTGGAGGTCACTGCGCGCAGGGCGAGCACATTGTCGTATGTGCGGCTATCGCCCATCACGCCGACGCTGCGCACGGGCAGCAGCACGGCGAAGGCCTGCCAGATCGCGTCATACAGTCCAGCGTTGCGGATCTCTTCCAGATACACCGCATCGGCCTTGCGTAGGATATCGCAGCGCTCCTGCGTGACCTCGCCCGGAATGCGGATCGCGAGGCCGGGGCCGGGGAAGGGATGGCGACCGACGAAAATGTCGGGCAGCCCAAGCTCACGCCCAAGGTCGCGCACTTCATCCTTGAACAATTCACGCAGTGGCTCGACCAGCTGCATATTCATGCGATCGGGCAAGCCGCCAACATTATGGTGGCTCTTGATGGTGACGCTTGGACCGCCGGTGAAGCTCACGCTCTCGATCACGTCCGGATAAAGCGTGCCTTGCGCGAGGAAATCCGCCCCGCCGACCTTCTTGGCTTCCGCCTCGAACAGATCGATGAACGCCTTGCCGATGAATTTGCGCTTGGCTTCCGGGTCCGTGACACCGGCCAGCCCACCAAGGAACATCTCGCTCGCGTCCACATGCACCAGCGGGATATTATAATGATTGCGGAACAGGCTGACCACCTGCTCGGCCTCGCCCAGCCGCATCAGGCCATGATCCACGAACACGCAGGTGAGTTGCTCGCCAATGGCCTCATGGATCAGCACGGCGGCGACGGCGCTATCCACGCCGCCCGAGAGGCCGCAGATGACGCGACCCTTGCCGACCTGCTCGCGGATTTCCTTGACCTTGGTCGCGCGGAATTCGGCCATCGTCCAGTCGCCTGCGCAACCGCAGACATGGCGCACGAAATTGGCGATCAGCTTGCCGCCGTCCGGCGTGTGAACGACTTCGGGGTGGAACTGCGTGCCATAATAGCGCTTCTCGTCATTGGCGATGACCGCGAACGGCGCGCCATCCGATGTGGCGACGATGCGGAAGCCGGGCGCAAATTTCGTCACCTTGTCGCCATGGCTCATCCAAACCTGATGGCGATCACCCACGGCCCACAGCCCGTCGAACAACACGCAAGGCTCGGTCACGGTCAGGAAGGCGCGGCCAAACTCGCCGCCCTCGCCTGTCTCATGACCGGGGCGCACTTCACCGCCAAGCTGCTCGCTCATCACTTGCTGGCCGTAGCAAATGCCCAAAATCGGCAGGCCGCTGTCGAACAATTCCTGCGGCGCGCGCGGCGAGCCATCATCGCACACCGAGGCTGGCGAGCCGGAGAGAATGATCCCTCGCGGCTTCATCCGCTCGAACGCGGCGAGCGCCTGCGTGAACGGCGCGATTTCGGAATAAACCCCAGCTTCGCGCACGCGACGCGCAATAAGCTGCGTCACCTGGCTGCCAAAGTCGATGATGAGGATGGAATCGGGATGGGCTGACATGTCAGGCGGATAGAGCCAGCGCGTGAGCCTGTCCAGCCAGTGATCGCGACAAGTTGCGGTCAGCCAAAAATGGCAGGGCTGCTTTGCTCAAGCAGCCCGCCCAATCAATCAGCTGAAATTGATGCCCTCAACCCGGCCATTGTCCCAGGTGCAGCGGAAGCTACGCAGCCGGCTGTCCGCACCGCGATAGCCCACGCGCTCGCTTACGACGCCGGTCACATCCCAGCCATTGCCGACTGGCCTTGAGCCGGTGATGTCGCGCACTTCGGCAAAAGCGCCATTGCGCGTCGCTTCATCGCGCGCGGCGATAGCGCAGGCGTCCACGGCAGCATCTTCGTCCGCATAGGATGCGCTGCCATAGCTGCCTTCATCGCCGCGATTGTCATAACGCGGATCATAGCCGCCATTATAAACCTGACGATCCGCATCGCGCGAGCGCGACGCCGAGGTTGCGATGGCGGCAAGAATGCCCACACCCAGAATGGCGCCGATCACCGCGCCGCTATTGTCATGGCCACGGTGATGATAGCCGCCCCAGCGCCCGTCATAACCGCGCGCTGCTGCGGGACTGGCTGAAACCAGCACGAGTGCCGATGCAGCAAGAGCAGCGGCGAGCTTGGAACGAACGGTCATCTTCACTGAGCCTTCTCAAGAGCGACGGCACCAAAGCCGACCTTGCCCTGATAGCGACTCGGCGATGAGCGGGGGCTGAACATCCCCCGCCTTTGCTCCAGCCTCTATTTGTCCCGCAGTTTCAGCCCCGTCCAATAAGCGGCAAAGCTATACATATCGGCATATTCATCCACGATCTTGTCGATCGGCTTGCCCGCGCCATGCCCAGCGCGCATCTCCACCCGGATCAGGCGCGGTTTCGGGCCGAGATCGGCATATTGCAGTGCCGCTGCATATTTGAAGCTGTGGCCCGGCACCACGCGATCGTCCTCATCGGCTGTCGTCACGAGGATCGCAGGATAATCCGCCCCGCTGCGGATGTTGTGATAGGGCGAATAGGCGAGGAGATTGCGGAAATCGGCCTCCCGGTCCGGCCGCCCATAATCATCCGTCCAGAAGCTACCTGCCGTGAAGCGATCGAAGCGCAGCATGTCCATCACGCCGACTGCGGGCAGCGCCGCTGCAAACAGGTCTGGCCGCTGATTGACCACCGCGCCCACCAGCAGGCCTCCGTTTGAGCGCCCCTCAATGGCAAGCTGACCCGGCCCGGTATAGCCCCTGGCCTTGAGATACTCCGCCGCCGCGATGAAATCATCAAAGACATTCTGCTTGTTGAACAGCCGCCCGGCATCATACCAGGCCTTGCCATATTCGCCCCCGCCCCGCAGGCTCGCAATGGCCAGCACGCCGCCCTGCTCGATCCAGGCGAAGCGGGTGGGCGAGAAGCCGGGCGTTTGCGAGACGTTGAACCCGCCATAACCATAAAGCAGCGTCGGCGCGGGCTTGCCCGCCAGCGCCAGATCGCGCCGCCGGATGATCGACATGGGGATCAGCGTGCCATCCTTGGAAGGATAGCTGATTTGCTCGGTCACATAATGGGTGGGATCGATGGCGAGCGCCGAGCGCGCGAAAATGCGCGTCTCGCCCGTCTCGACATTATAACGATAGATTGTCGGCGGCGTGGTGAAGTTGGAGAAGGAGAAGAAAGTCTCCGGATCGCCCGCCTGTCCGCTGAACCCGGCAGCGGAGCCAAGCCCCGGCAAGGGCACATCGCCCTTTGGCCGCCCCTCAAGATCGACCAGCTCGGCAACCACGCGGCCATCGGTGGCATAGGCCAGCACGATGCGGCTGCCGATCATCGCGCCACCCACCAGCATTTGCGCGCGCTCGGCGACGATCTCCATCGGCGCGAGGTTGGGGCGCGCGGCATTGAGCGACACGAGTCGCCCCTGTTTGGCGCCGCGCGTCGTGCGGAAATAGAGCCGGTCGCCTATATTGCCGACGAATTGCCACTCCCGGTTCATGCTCTTGACGAGGCGGACCGGCACCGCATCTGGCTGGCTGAGCGAGAGCAAGGTCACGTCGCTGCGCTGATCCGTACCCATGGTGGAGGCGATGATCAGCCAGCGTCCGTCATCGGTTACCCGTGCGCGGTGGAGCAGCTTGGGGCGCCCGGGCGTCGCATGAATGAGGGCGTCATCCGCTTGCGACGTGCCGAGCGCATGATACCAGATTTGCTGATTCTCGACGGTCGAGCGTGCGGGCCCGCCAGATTTTGGTGCAGACTGTGGAGGCTGAAAGCGCGAATAATAAAAGCCGGTGCCATCATGCCGCCACGCCAGATTGGAATAGCGGACCCATGCGACCCGATCATCGAGCGTCTTGCCGCTGTCCACATTGACCACGCGCAGCACGCGCCAGTCGCTGCCGCCATCCTGCACGGCGTAGAGCAGATGGCGTCCATCCGGCGAGGGTTGCCACTCTGCGATGCCACTTGTGCCGTCCGTGGAAAAGCCATTGGGATCAAGCAGCAACCGGGCAGGCTTGGCATCGCCCTCCTGCACATAAAGCGGCGAATAATTTTGCGCGCCATTGTTGCGCGTGAAAAAATAGCGCCCGCCTGCCTTGCGCGGCGTGCCGGAGCGCTCGTCAGCGTAAAGCGCCGAGATGCGCGCGCGCAGAGCATCCCGGCCCGGCAGTGCGCTCAAATAGGATTGGGTGACGCGATTTTCTGCAGCGACCCAGGCTTGCACATCCTTGTCGAGCCGAACATCGCTCTCCAGCCAGCGATAGGGGTCGGCAATGGTCACACCGAAATGTGTTTCCGTCAGATCGAGGCGGCGCGTGGGTGGATAGGCGGGCGCAGCATGCGGGGGGCGGTCATCAGCGCGATTGATGGCGTTGCCGCTTATGGTCGTGCTGCCATTCGAGGCTGCATCAGCCAGCGCCTTGCCGGATGCCGGATTGGCGAGGCCACCCAGCGCTGCCGCAACGAACATGGCGAAATATCGAGGGCGGCGCATCGCCCTGCCCTATTTTCATTGGCCCGATTGCGCCAGCGGCTTTTGCGCTGGTTGCTGTTGCAAGCCGGGCAAAGCAAAACCCCGCTGGCTGGGCCAACGGGGTTTTATATCTCTTGCGAGAGGGTGGAGCCTTATGCGGCTTCCAGCTCCTCATCGTCAGCCGTTTGCACCGGGCCGCTATCCTGGCCACGGGCGCTTTCGTCACGATCGACCAGCTCGATGATTGCCATCTGAACCGCATCGCCTGCACGGATGCCGGCGCGAATGACGCGCGTGTAACCGCCAGCACGATCCTTGTAGCGCTCGCCGAGAACCTCGAACAGCTTGACCAGCTGCGCGTCGTCCAGAAGGCGCGAGTGCGCCAGACGACGATTGGAAAGGCCACCGCGCTTTGCCAGCGTGATCAGCTTCTCGACATAAGGACGCAGTTCCTTCGCCTTGGGAAGCGTGGTCTTGATCTGCTCATGCTTGATGAGGGCTGCCGCCATGTTGCGGAACAGTGCCGTACGGTGCGCAGACGTACGCTGCAGCTTACGACCGCCATATCTATGACGCATATTATCTTCCTTCGTTCGTTAGGGGGCCGTGTGAGGAACCCCGTACCAGGCAATGTTGAGGGCCATCGCCAAAAACCCGCCTCTGAAAGAGGACTTTGAGCGGTGGCCAAGACCCGATTATTGCGGGAGAGTCAAGGGAAAGTGGGATTTGGGGACCTATGTGCTGCGTTTGACTGCCATGCGATCGGCGCTTCTGGCTGAGATGCCCCTGATCGCCACACGCGGCGGAGGGAACCGCGTTCTCCAACACCGCACCACGTCATCCTTGCGAACGCGGGATCCACTCGACCTTTCGCGTCATGCCACCCCCGCGAGCGTGCCGAACGCCAGACCGCAGAACTGGATTCCCGTTTACACGGGAATGACGAGGTGAGTGAGAGAGCCGGATTGGTGCGAACGCCGCGCGGGTAAAAGAGACGGGGTTTGGGAAAGAGCTGCACCCTCAAGCCAGCACCCTCACCCTCACGCGCCCAAGCGATCCTCAGGCACAGGATCGCACTACAACCCCACGCAAAGAAAAAGCCCCCGCCTTGCAGCGAGAGCTCTTTCCTTTACCATCGAGGCTAGCCCCGAATTAGCCGAGCAGTTCCTGCTCAAGCTTCTTGGCGATCTCTTCGATATTTTCAGGCGGCCAGCCTGGGATGTCCATGCCGAGGCGCAGACCCATCGAGCTCAGGACTTCCTTGATCTCGTTGAGGCTCTTGCGGCCAAAGTTTGGCGTGCGGAGCATCTCGGCTTCGGTCTTCTGAACGAGATCACCGATGTAGATGATATTGTCGTTCTTGAGGCAATTTGCGCTGCGGACGCTGAGCTCCAGCTCGTCCACCTTCTTGAGAAGGTAACGGTTGATCTGGTTCGTATCGCCTTCGCCATCGTCGGACGATGAGCCTGCGCCGCTGCCACTGCTCGGGGCTGCGCTTGGCAGCGCGTCCTCGAAGTGAACGAACAGCTGCAGCTGATCCTGAAGGATGCGCGCGGCATAAGCCACGGCGTCTTCCGGCGTCACAGTGCCATCCGTCTCGAGCGTCAGGTTGAGGCGGTCATAGTCCAGCTCCTGGCCGATGCGGGCGTTCTCGACCTTGTAAGCCACCTGGCGAACGGGCGAATAAAGCGCATCGATCGGGATGAGGCCGATGGGCGCATCTGCCGGACGGTTATTGACCGCAGGCACATAGCCCTTACCGATGTCGCAGATCAGCTCCATGTTGAAGCTGGCGCCTTCATCGAGGTGGCAGATGATCAGGTCCGGGTTCAGCACCTGGATGTCACCGGTCACGGCGATGTCGCCAGCCTTCACGGCGGCAGGGCCGGTCGCGCTGAGCTGGAGACGACGAGGACCCTCGCCCTCCATCTTGAGCGCAATCTGCTTCACGTTGAGCACGATGTCGGTCACATCTTCACGCACGCCAGCAAGGCTGGAGAATTCGTGGAGAACGTTCTCGATCTTGATCGACGTAACAGCCGCTCCCTGCAAAGAGGAGAGCAGAACCCGACGCAGCGCGTTGCCGAGCGTCAGGCCGAAGCCGCGCTCCAGCGGCTCGGCGACGAATGTCGCACGACGCTTCGGATCGCCACTGGTCTTGATCTCAAGGCCATTGGGCTTCTTCAATTCCTGCCAGTTCTTGATGTTGACAGTCATGTAATTCCCCTGGGAGTTGGGCGGAGGTCGGTCAGGCGAGCAGTCGTCCGGCCCCGGCCATAGAGAATGTTCGGGTGCAGGACTGAGCTTCCTCCTGGAAGCTCACCCTGACCCGTCGGACCGGTCAGACGCGGCGGCGCTTGCTAGGCCGCACACCATTGTGCGGGATAGGCGTCACGTCGCGGATCGATGTAATGGTAAAGCCGACAGCCTGCAGCGCGCGCAAAGCTGATTCGCGGCCTGAGCCTGGGCCCTTGACCTCGACTTCGAGGGTGCGAACGCCATGTTCAGCTGCCTTGCGGCCTGCGTCTTCAGCGCAAACCTGCGCGGCGTAAGGGGTCGACTTGCGCGATCCCTTGAAGCCCATCGTACCGGCGCTGGACCAGCTGATCGCATTGCCCTGTGCATCGGTGATGGTGATCATGGTGTTATTGAAGCTGGCGTTCACGTGCGCGACGCCGGCCGAGATGTTCTTGCGTTCGCGCCTGCGAATACGCTGGGGTTCCCGTGCCATCTGCGTTTTATTCCTACTCGAAACTGGTTGAGCTGGTGGCGGATGTTAAACGGCGCTCAGTTGGGCCGTTGATCACCCGCTCCCTGCAAAGAAGAGGCCGAAGCCGAAGCGAACCCGGGCGAACTGATCCGCCCAGAGCTCTGCGCCGGTTCTTACTTCTTCTTGCCTGCGATCGGCTTGGCCTTACCCTTGCGGGTACGGGCGTTCGTGTGCGTGCGCTGACCGCGGACCGGCAGGCCCTTACGGTGACGCAGGCCACGATAGCAGGCCAGATCCATCAGACGCTTGATGTTCATTGCCGTCTCGCGACGCAGATCACCCTCGACCGTGAGGTCGGCGTCGATCGATTCGCGAATTTGCAGAACTTCAGCGTCAGTCAGATCCTGAACGCGACGACCATGGTCGATGCCGATCTTGTCGACAATGCCCATAGCAGTCCGGGGACCGATACCATGAATGTAGGTCAGCGCGATAACCACGCGCTTATTCGTAGGGATGTTCACCCCTGCAATACGTGCCATATGTCCTCCTGCTCCACAGGACGCCGTGGCCAGGCATCCCATCTCGTCGCTTCACAACCCAGGACGCAAAAAGGACGGCGGGCGCTCTAAAGCACTGCCGTTTGACCTATCGTCTCGGGATCGCCGGGCGTTACCCTGAGTCGCCCGGGCTGTCAACCGCCCGCGCCGGACTCATTGGTCAGCAATCGATACGGAGGCCGCTTCGCGCGACTGGTCGCAACGGGCCAATAATATTCGCAGAACAGATAGAATAATTAAGCCTCGTCACCTAATCAGTCGGCCCGACCCAATCAATTGGTGCCTTCTGTTCCTATGGCGCATTTCAAAGCCCTGATCCACATGATTGCCAAACGGCCGGCTGACCTGGCGAGGCTGGGATCATGAGCGCGCTACACGCCCGGCTGCGCGGCGCAATGGCGCAATTGCGGGATGTCGCCAGCGATGGCTCCTTTCGGAACAAGGTGCTGCGCAACGCGGGCTGGATGACGATCAGCCAGATCGCCGAGATCATCATCAGGCTGGGGTCCAGCCTCATCCTCACGCGCCTGCTCGATCCAAGCGCCTACGGCCTCATCGCGACCGTCATGGTGTTCATGACCTTCATGGTGATGCTGTCGGATCTGGGCATCAACACCATCGTGATGGCTGACGAGCGCGGTGACGATCAAGACTTTCTCGGCACGCTATGGACTATGCAGGTGTTGCGCGGCTTTTTGCTCGCTGCGCTGGTCGGTGTGCTGAGCCTGGGGTGGATGCATGCTCAAAATGAGGGCTGGATTGCGCCTTCGAGCACCTATGCCAACCCATTGCTGCCGCAAATCGCGCTCCTGCTGGGTGTCTGGCTGCTGGTCGGCGGCTTCACCAGCCTTAACGAGCCACGCCTCATCCGCAATCTTCATCAAGGCGCCATCGCCCGGTTGGATATTGTGTGCAAAATCTTCACCACGGCGACCACGCTGGGGCTGGCTTTCATGTTCCGCTCGGTATGGGCCATCGCGCTGGCAATGTTGATCGGGGCAATAGTGAGGACCGTTGCCACCCATTATTATTTTGCCGGCCCCCCCATGGTCTTTCGCCTCGATTGGAAAGCGATGTGCCGCGTGCTGATGCTGTCGCGCTGGGTCGCCCTTAATTCGTTACTCACCGTGCTGGTAACCCAGTCCGACAAGGCGCTGCTGGGCTACCGCTTCGGGCTCGATACGCTGGGCGTCTACTCCATCACCCTGGGCCTCGTCGGCGCCGCGACAGTGATCGTGGGCCAGTTCAGCAACAATCTGGGCGTTCCAGTCATCCGCGCCTTGCTTGAACGTCCGGCCGACGAGCGCCAAAGGGCGTATTATAGGGTCCGACTGATTCCGGACGTTTATTGTATCATTGTCGGCATCGGCATGGTGCTGCTTGGGCCGCTCTTTTTCAAGCTTGCCTATGATCCTCGCTACGAGGCTGGGGGCATTTTCCTTGCCTTCCTTGGCATCAAGGTGATGCTCATTCCCCTCACGATGTCGGGGAATTTTCTGTACGCCCATCTGCGTTACAAAATGTCGGCGTTTATCGGCGTTTTGCGGGGCGCTATCTATCTGCTCGCCTTGGGCGTCGCCATCCACCTTGAGTCGCTACAGCTTTTTGCGCTGTGCGTGGCTCTGGATCAGCTTCCGGCGATCATTCTCTACTATCTGGTGCCAGGAACGAACATTCCGTTCGACCTGAAGCGCGACGGGGGCCTTCTGGCGCTTGCGGCTGTCTCGGCAGCCTATCTGTTTCTGATGTATTGAGGCGATACGCAATGTTCCGCGCTCGCTGCGGATGACTGCACGTGAAGCCTCCGGACTACCAAGACAGCGCGCGATCGGTTGGACCATCCTAACCGACGATAAGCGATGAGGTTCTTTCAGCAGGCACTCATCCTACTATGCCAGGCGGAGAGTCGCCCCACTCCAGCATGCTGAGCCGATGAGCGGCGATGCCGCCGCCCGCGTGCTTAAGCTTTCGCTTCGATAATCCCAGCGATCCCCGCCGCAACATCCTCAATATCCGCCATGCCGTCCACACGCGTCACCAGGCCGCGCGCCTCGTAGAGGGGAAGGATTGGCGCGGTCTTGGCGCGATATTCGGCCATGCGCGTGCGCACGGTTTCCTCATTATCGTCAACGCGGCGCTTGAACTCGCCACCGCCGCACTTGTCGCACACATCTGCCACCTTGGGCAGCTTGTAGCGATCATGATAGCCCTCGCCGCAGGTCGCGCAGGTGAAGCGCCCGGTGATGCGGTCAACAAGGGCGTCCTCATCCACTTCAAGCTCGATCACCCGATCGAGATGACGGCCACGCTCGACCAGAAGTGCGTCAAGGCTCTCGGCCTGAGGCGCGGTGCGCGGATAGCCGTCGAAGATAACGCCTGTCTCTGGCGAGAGCTGATCGAGCGCTTCACCGATGATGCCGGACACGATCTCGTCTGACACCAGCGCGCCAGCGTCCATCACAGCCTTGGCCTGCAGGCCAACGGGCGTACCGGCTTTCACAGCAGCACGCAGCATATCGCCCGTGGATAGCTGGACCATTCCGCGCTCGGCGACCAGGCGCTGCGCCTGCGTGCCTTTACCTGCGCCGGGTGGTCCCAACAGGATGATGTTCATGTCCGTCCCCCGAGACTGCGCAGCGGGCCTGAACCGTGCTGCCAGCCATTGCTGCCTGTCTTAGCGAAGCTTGCCCTTCAAACGGGCTTTCTTGATGAGATCACGATATTGATGCGCGATCAAATGGCTTTGGATCTGCGTGACCGTATCCACCGTCACATTGACGACGATGAGCAGACTCGTGCCGCCAAGATAAAATGGAATGCCTGCCCGCGCGATCATGAACTCGGGAATGAGGCAGATCAGCGCCAGATAGGCCGCACCGATCACGGTGATCCGCGTCAGCACATAATCGAGATAATTCTCGGTGTTCTTACCGGGACGAATGCCCGGAATGAAGCCACCATTGCGCTTGAGATTCTCCGCCGTCTCTTCGGGGTTGAACACAACCGCCGTGTAGAAGAAGCAGAAGAACACAATGCCAAAGCCATACAGCGCCATATAAACCGGCGTGCCGTGGGCAAGATACTGGTTGATCGAGAGGATGAAATCCCCCCAGGCACCATTTGTCTCGCTCGTCGCGGTCCCGGCAAATTGCGTGATCGTGAGCGGCAGCAGCAGCAGCGATGAGGCAAAGATCGGTGGAATAACGCCAGCGGTATTGATCTTGAGCGGCAAGTGGCTGCGGTCCGCCTGCATCACACCCTGCTTGGTCTGGCGCTTGGGATATTGGATCAACACTCGGCGCTGCGCACGCTCGACGAAGCAGATGCCTGCGATCAGCGCAAGGCCGATGATAATGACGCCGACGATCAGCAGCCCCGATATCGAGCCGGTGCGGCCGGATTCGAACAGGTTGGACAACGTTACCGGCAGCTGGGCAACAATGCCCGCCATGATGATCAGCGAAATGCCATTGCCGATGCCGCGGCTGGTGATCTGCTCACCCAGCCACAACAGGAACATCGTGCCGCCAATCAGCGAAATGACCGCGCTCACGCGAAACAACATGCCCGGATCGACGACCGCCGCGATGCCGGACTGCGCGCCGTAGCCCTCAAGCCCAACGGCGATGAAATAGCCCTGGATCGCCGTGAGGCCTACCGTGCCGTAGCGCGTATATTGGTTGAGCTTCTTGCGACCGGACTCGCCCTCTTTCTTGATCGCAGCCAGCTTTGGCGAAAGCGACGAGCCAAGCTGCACGACGATGGAGGCGGTAATATATGGCATGATGCCGAGCGCAATGAGACTCATGCGCTGCAGGCTGCCGCCCGAAAATGTATTGAAAATGTCGAGGATGCCGCCCTGCGTCTGTTGATAGAGCTGGGCCAGCGCCGTGGGGTCAACGCCCGGCAGCGGCACGAACGAGAAGAAGCGGAACACCACCAGCGCAATGACTGTGAACCAGATCCGATTCTTCAGCTCTGTGGCCTGCCCAAAATTGGAAAGGCTCAGATTGGCTGCCATTTGGTCGGCGCGTGATGCCATGATCGCTTGCAATCCTGAAAACTGCCACTCGTCAAAAGATGAGAGCGGAGAGAGTTTTAGCCGCCAGACTGGCGCATTATGACGATCGGTGCCCCGGCGCGCTTTCACTCACGCAATCGACCCCGCCCGCCCATATCGGCGGGAGGGGTCTGATATGCAAGTCAGTGATTAGGCATCGGGCATAATGCCGATCTTATTCAGCAGCGGCGGCTGGAACCGAGCGCACCACAAGCTCAACCTTGCCGCCGAGCTTCTCGACTGCTTCGACAGCAGCCTTGGACGCGCCAGCAACAGCGAAGCTCACCTTGGTGGTCAGTTCACCCTTGGCGAGCAGACGCACGCCATTCTTGCCGCCACGCGACAGACCGACAGCGCGCAGCGCCGCCTGATCGATCACATCCTTGGCATCGAGCTTACCAGCGTCGATGGCCTTCTGGACCATACCGAGGTTGATCTCGGCATAATCCTTGCGGAAGATGTTGTTGAAGCCGCGCTTAGGAATGCGCATGTGGAGCGGCATCTGCCCACCCTCGAAACCGTTGATGGCAACGCCGGACCGCGCCTTGGCGCCCTTCTGACCACGGCCAGCGGTCTTGCCCTTGCCCGAGCCGATGCCGCGTCCAACGCGCATTCGGCCCTTGCGGGAGCCATCATTGTCCCTGAGTTCGTTCAATTTCATGTCGTGCACTCGCTTTCGCTTTGTTCGCGCTGATAGGAACTGGGGCCATTAGCGGTTCGCTCCCCCTTTGTCACTCCCGAGAATCCAACGCCTCGCCGAATCCACGTTGCTTCATACTGCAGCGCAGCAGAGTTAGTCATTATTAACCATGATTATCATGGGATTTCAAAATAATGGGAATGCGTTTTGGCTGCAGGCAAAATCGGCGAAACAGGATCAATCGAAGAGGTGCGGCTGTTCGCAACGCTTCTTCTCGTCACTTTTCACGTTATCGGACTGCCGGATTCGGGGCTTAGCCTAGCCTATCCGCACCCATTGCGCTTCTTCGCAGATATGTTCAGCAATTTCAGAATGCCAGCCTTCGCCTTCATTGCAGGCTATATATATATTGCCTGCGTCCGCTTCAATTCGGTGCGATTCCAGCCTTCATGGCAGGCAAACTCCGGCGCCTCGCCCTCCCAGGGGTGATTGCGATGCTTGTGTTTGCAGGTGTGTCGGCATTGTTCGCGCGTGATTTCGCGCTGCCGTTCAATTCGCTTTGGCAGATCCTGCTCTTCCCCTACGCCCATTAATGGTTCCTGCAGGCCATCTTTGCCTTGTTCCTCGTGATCGGCCTGATCGACAGCGCAACGCGGTACAGAGCCACCATCGCTCTCTTCGCGCTCGCGACCCTGCTCGTGCTCATCGGCGTTTCCGGACCGCGCTTCTTCTCGCTCAATGGCGCGCTCTCACTCGCACCGTATTTCACGTTCGGAATGTGCGCCTACCGCTATCGGCGCTGGCTCGAGCGCCATGCCGTCTCCGTAGCCGTTTTCACGACCACGCTGTTTCTGGCATCCTTTGCCATCTCAACGGCTCGATACATTGCCGATCCGACCATCCCGGCAGATCGCAACATGCTGCAGGCGATGACATTTGGGATGTCGCTCTGCGTCCTGCTTTTGCTTTGGTGCCCGCGGTTTGAAAGCTCGCGCAAGATCGGCGCATTTTCCTTCACCATCTATCTTTATCATGTGCTTGGCACAGCGGGCATGCGTCTCGCGCTCGAGCGGATGGGTTTCACCAGCCTCGCAGTCCATGTGCCATTCGGCGTCACATCTGGCATTCTCGTCCCGGTGCTGATCCACCTGATGGCAAAGCGCCATCCTCTAACAGGCATGATTATCCTGGGCCTCAAGTCACAGCCGACCTCGGCACGCCAGAGTTACCCGTCTCCAGGCCTCACAGCGTTGGCACGACGGGTCTGATCATCTTCACTCTTCCGGGCGCATAGGGCCAGGCAGCCCAGCCATCACGGAACAGCGCGCTGATGGCCTTGCCTTTCTTGCTCGTCCCACGCTCCAGCGAACCCGCTCCCCACTCCTTCAGCACAACAAAAAAGCGCACGACCATCAGGCCATGCGCTTTTTAAAATTTCGGTGATTCAGATCCGAACGGCTGTTCAGCCCTCGACGATCTTCACCATGTGCGGCAGCTTGCGAATGGCGCCACGAACTTCTGGCGTATCTTCCAGCTCAACCACGCGGTGCATCTTGCCGAGGCCGAGGCCGATCAGGGTTTGCTCCTGATGGGCGGGACGGCGGATCGGTGAGCCGATCTGCTTGATTTTGATCTTCGCCATATCAGTTACTCCGCAATCGCTTCGGCTTCAGCCGCAGCAACCTCAGAAGAAGCACCGCCACGACGCAGCAGATCGGCGACCTTCTTGCCACGACGTTGCGCGACCGACTTGGGGCTGGTCTGCTCGGTCAGCGCTGCAAAGGTTGCGCGGATCATGTTGTAGGGGTTCGACGTTCCAACCGACTTGGTCACAACGTCCGCAACGCCCAGGCTCTCGAAGACAGCGCGCATTGGGCCGCCTGCGATGATGCCGGTGCCTGCAGGCGCCGTACGCAGCGTCACATTGCCTGCCCCGAAATGGCCACGGCCATCATGGTGCAGCGTGCGGCCTTCCTTGAGCGGAACGCGGACCATTGCCTTCTTGGCAGCAGCCGTTGCCTTGCTGATCGCCTCAGGCACTTCGCGCGCCTTGCCATGACCAAAGCCTGCACGGCCCTTGCCATCGCCCACGACGACGAGCGCCGCAAAGCCAAAGCGCTTACCGCCCTTTACGGTCTTGGAAACGCGGTTGATGTGGACGAGCTTCTCAACGAACTCCTCGCCACCATCATCATCATTGCGACCGCCACGGCGATCATCACGACGGCCACGGCCACCGCGCTCGCCACGCTCATTGCCGCCACGGCCACGGCCGCGGGCGCCACGAGGGGCTTCGGTTGTTGCAACTGCGGCTTCTGCCTCGGGAGCCGCTTCTGCGACCGGCTGGTTCTCGGTTTCGTCTGCCATATCAGAACTCCAGTCCGCCCTCACGGGCAGCATCGGCCAGCGCTTTCACGCGGCCATGAAAAAGGAAGCCACCGCGATCGAACACGACCCGGGTAACACCGGCCTTGGTGGCGGCAGCGGCGACGCGCTTGCCGACATCGGCAGCCGCTTCAGCGGTTGCACCGGTTTTGCCAAGAGCCTTGAAGCCGACATCCTTGTCCAGGGTCGATGCCGATGCGACGGTTTTACCCGCAGCATCGTCAATGATCTGAGCATAGATGTGGCGACCCGAGCGATGGACGGACAGGCGTGGCTTGCCACCAGCGCGTGCCTTGATCGCGGTACGGACGCGGCGCGTACGCCGATCGAAGAGAGAGAGTTTCGCCATGGCTTACTTCTTCTTGCCTTCTTTGCGGAAGATGAACTCGCCGCGATACTTGATGCCTTTGCCCTTGTAAGGCTCTGGCTTGCGCCAGCGGCGGATCTCGGCGGCCACCTGGCCGACCTGCTGCTTATCGATGCCGATCACTTCGACGGTGGTGTTATCCGGCGTCTTGATCTCGATCCCTTCCGGAATCACATAATCAACATCATGGCTGTAACCGAGCTGAAGCTTCAGGTTCTTGCCCTGAGAGTTCGCACGATAACCAACGCCGGTGATTTCCAGCACCTTGGTGTAACCATCGGTTACGCCGGTGATGAGGTTCTGAACCAGCGTCCGCTGCATGCCCCAAAAGGCGCGTGCCGCTTTGGTTGCGTTGGCTGGCTTCACCAAGATGGAGCCATCTTCCAGCGTGTAGCTGATCTCGTCGCGCAACGCCATCGCGAGGGTGCCCTTAGGGCCCTTCACGGAGAGCTGACCATTTTCGATCGTTGCCGTCACATTGCTAGGCACGGTGACTGGCTTCTTACCAATGCGGCTCATCAGAACACCTCCGCGAGCACTTCGCCGCCGACATTCTGGTCACGCGCTTCGGTATCCGAAAGCACGCCCCGTGGTGTCGAGACGATGGTGATGCCGAGGCCGTTGCGCACGATCGGCAGTTCCTTGGAACCCGAATAAACGCGGCGGCCAGGCTTCGAGACGCGGGCAACATGCTTGATCGCAGGCTCGCCCTCGAAATATTTCAGTTCGATCCGCAGACCATTATGGCCGGCGACTTCTTCTTCGGAATAGCCACGGATGTAGCCTTCGCGCTGGAGAACGTCGAGGACGCGTGCGCGCAGCTTGGAAGCGGGGCTAACCACGCTGTCCTTACGCGCCCGCTGGCCGTTGCGGATGCGGGTGAGCAAATCACCCAGGGGATCGGTCAGTGCCATCTCAGTAAATCCTTACCAGCTCGACTTGGTGACGCCGGGGATCAGGCCCTTGTTGGCCAGATCACGCAGCTGGATGCGACACAGCCGGAACTTGCGGTAGTATGCGCGGGGACGACCCGTCAGCATGCAGCGGTTACGAACGCGGGTCGGATTCGCATTGCGCGGAATCTCGGCCATCTTGAGACGCGCGAGCAGACGCTCGGTTTCGTCAAGGGATTCGTCGTTAGCAACAGCCTTGAGACGGGCATATTTGCCGGCAAACTTAATCACCAGCTTCTTGCGCCGCTCGTTCTTGTTAATCGAACTCAGTTTCGCCATGGACTTAAGCTCTCTTCCTTAGAAATTGGGTCCAGCCACGCTCACGCGGCCTCTTTTTCCGCCTCAGCCGGGAACGGGAAACCAAAAAGACGCAGCAGTTCGCGCGCTTCATCGTCCGTCTTGGCCGTGGTGGTCACGATGATATCCATGCCGCGCACCTTGTCGATGCGGTCATAGTTGATCTCAGGGAAAATGATCTGCTCTTTGATACCGAAGGCATAATTGCCACGGCCATCGAAGCTTTTCGGGTTGAGACCACGAAAATCGCGAATGCGAGGCATCGCAACCGTCACGAGACGATCGAGAAACTCATACATGCGCTCGCGACGAAGGGTAACCTTCGCACCGATGGGCATGCCTTCGCGCAGCTTGAACGTCGCGATCGACTTCTTGGCCTTGGTGATCACAGGCTTCTGGCCAGCAATCAGTTCCATTTCCTCGGCAGCCGTCGTGACCTTCTTCTTATCCTGGGTGGCTTCGCCAACGCCCATGTTAAGAACGATCTTGTCAATCCGCGGCACTTCCATGACGTTCTTGTAACCGAATTTCTCGGTCATCGCCTTCGCGACAGTCTCGTCATAAAGCGTCTTTGAACGCGGGATATACTGCTCAGCCATTGATGACCTCCCCGGTCTTCACCGCTACGCGGACTTTCTTGCCGTCGCGCTCTTCAAAGCGGATGCGCGTCGCCTTGCCATCTGCCGTTGTGATCGCGACGTTCGAGATGTGCAGCGGAGCCGGCTTGCGGTCGATGCCACCTTGTGGGTTCGCCTGGTCAGCCTTGCGGTGACGGACATGGACGTTGATCCCGTCCACGAGCACCTTGTCATCCTTAGGGAAGACCTGCTGAACAATGCCGGTACGGCCCTTGTCCTTGCCTGCCAGAACGATGACCGAGTCACCCTTCTTGATGCGTGCGGAGCTCATTACAGCACCTCCGGCGCGAGCGAGATGATCTTCATGAAGTTCTTCGCGCGCAGCTCGCGGACCACAGGGCCAAAAATGCGCGTGCCGATTGGCTCTGCATTCTTGTTCACCAGCACGGCGGCGTTGCCGTCGAAGCGGATGACGCTGCCGTCTGCACGACGGACGTCCTTGGCGGTGCGCACGATGACAGCACGGTGAACGTCGCCCTTCTTGACGCGGCCACGGGGGGCTGCGTCCTTCACGGAGACGACGATGATGTCACCAACGCTCGCAAAGCGACGCTTCGAGCCACCAAGCACCTTGATGCACTGGACGCGCTTAGCACCGCTGTTGTCAGCGACATCAAGATTGGATTGCATCTGGATCATAGATCCGGTTCCTTCTCAATTGGCTTGCCGGGATGCCCCGGTAGTTCCGTTAAGCCTACGTGAGCCGTTCAGGCCGCCACTTCGGGCGACTTGTGCGTATCGACGCGCTCAATCACTTTCCAGGTCTTTAGCTTGGAGATCGGAGCCGTCTCCTCGATGCGGACCGTTTCACCCTCATGATAAGCATTCGCTTCGTCATGAGCATGATACTTCTTCGAGCGACGGATGATCTTGCCATAGAGCGGGTGCTTAACCTTACGCTCAACCTTGACGACGATCGTCTTGTCACCCTTATCGGAAACCACCGTTCCCGTCAGCACGCGCTTGGGCATCGTTGCTTCCTTCTCTTACTTGGCAGCCGAGCGCGTACGCTCGGTCTGAAGCGTCTTGATGCGCGCGATATCGCGGCGCACTTCGCGGATGCGGCTCGGCTTTTCGAGCTGATTGGTCGCAGCCTGGAAGCGCAGATTGAACTGCTCACGCTTCAGCTCGCCCAGATCGGTCGAAAGCTGATCGTCATTCTTGGCCTTGTGATCTGCGATCTTTGTCATGTCGCTCACGCTCCCAGATGCGAGGTGTCGCCGAGACGCGCCACCACCTTGGTCTTGATCGGCAGCTTCATGGCTGCACGGGAAAAGGCCTCGGCGGCCAGCGGACCGGGAACGCCGTCCAGCTCGAACAGGATGCGGCCGGGCTTCACCCGAGCGGACCAATATTCGATGCTGCCCTTGCCCTTGCCCTGACGGACTTCGGCGGGCTTCTTCGAGACCGGAAGGTCTGGAAAAATGCGGATCCACAAACGACCCTGACGACGCATGTGACGCGTGATCGCGCGGCGAGCCGCCTCGATCTGGCGCGCGGTAATGCGCTCTGGTTCCAGGGCCTTGAGGCCGTAGGAGCCGAAGTTGAGTTCCGTACCGCCCTTGGCATCACCCTTGATGCGGCCCTTGAAGGCCTTGCGGAACTTGGTTTTTTTCGGTTGCAGCATGATGCTCTACCTTGCCCTGTTATCAGCGCGCCGGACGCACACCGGAGGTTTGAGCCTCCAGCATGAGACGGTCAGTCGCCATAGGATCATGGCCGAGAATCTCGCCCTTGAAGATCCAGACCTTGATGCCGCAGACGCCATAGGCCGTAAGGGCCGTAGCTTCTGCATAATCGACGTTCGCACGCAGCGTGTGCAGCGGAACCCGACCCTCGCGATACCATTCGACGCGCGCGATTTCCGCGCCGCCCAAACGGCCACCACAAGTGATCTTGATGCCCTCTGCGCCCAGACGCAGTGCGGATTGAACCGCACGCTTCATGGCACGACGGAAAGCGATACGACGCTCGAGCTGATCGGCGACACCCTGCGCAACGAGCCTGGAGTCGACTTCCGGCTTGCGGATTTCGACGATGTTCAGGCTCACGTCGCTCGACGTCATCGCGCTCAGCTTCTTGCGAAGCTTCTCGATGTCCGCACCCTTTTTACCGATGATGACACCGGGACGGGCAGCGTAGATCGAAACGCGGCAAAGCTTTGCAGGACGCTCGATGACCACCTTGGAGATCGCAGCCTGTGGCAGCGTCTTCATGATGAACTTGCGGATCGCGAGATCCTCAAGCAGCAGGCGACCGTAATCACGGCCCTCTGCATACCAGCGGCTGTCCCAGGTGCGGTTGATCTGCAGACGCAGGCCGATCGGGTTGCTCTTATGACCCATGGATCAGACCTCCTCAGTCTGTTCGCGCACGACAATACGGACGCGGCTGAACGGTTTCAGAATGCGGGTCGACTTGCCACGACCACGCGCATGGAAGCGCTTGAGCGTGAATGCCTTACCGACCGAAGCCTCGGCGACGACAAGTGCGTCGACATCGAGATTATGGTTGTTCTCGGCATTGGCGATCGCGCTAGCGAGCACCTGACGAACATCGACAGCCATTGCGCGCTTGGAGAAGGCGAGCACGTTGAGTGCATCTTCCACCTTGCGGCCACGGATGAGCGCAGCGACGAGATTCAGCTTCTGAGCCGAACCGCGGATCTGCGTGCCAACAGCCAGCGCCTCATTATCTGCGACGCGGCGTGGGTTCTTTTCCTTGCCCATCAGCGCTTGCCCTTCTTGTCAGCGGCGTGACCAGGGAAGAAGCGCGTTGGCGCGAACTCGCCCAGCTTGTGGCCGACCATGTCTTCGTTCACCGAGACGGGAACATGCTTTCTGCCGTTGTAGACGCTGAACGTCAGGCCAACGAACTGAGGCAGGATTGTCGAACGACGCGACCAGGTCTTGATCGGACCTCCACGGCCCGATGCTTCCTGTGCGGTTTCTGCTTTCTTGAGCAGATGCAAGTCCACGAAGGGACCCTTCCAAACGGAGCGAGCCATCGCTTACCTCTTCTTCTTCGCGTGACGTGACCGGATGATCATCTTGTCAGTCGACTTATTGTTACGAGTGCGAGCACCCTTGGTCGGCTTGCCCCACGGCGTCACTGGGTGACGACCACCTGAGGTCCGGCCTTCACCACCACCATGCGGGTGATCGACCGGGTTCTTCGCAACACCGCGCGTCAGAGGGCGGATGCCGTTCCAACGGTTGCGGCCAGCCTTGGCGAGGTTCTGGTTGGCATTGTCCGGGTTGGACACTGCACCGACCGACGCCATGCAATCCGAGCGGATGTAGCGCTGCTCACCTGAACCAAGACGCACGATGACCATGCCGCGATCACGACCGACCAGCTGAGCATAGGTGCCAGCGGAGCGAGCGATCTGCGCGCCCTTGCCGGGCTTCATCTCGATGTTGTGGATGATCGTGCCGACCGGCATCTGACCCAGTTCCATCGCATTGCCTGGCTTCACGTCGGTCTTTTTACCGGCGATCACCTTGTCACCCACAGCGAGACGCTGCGGCGCAATGATGTAAACCTGCTCACCATCAGGGTAATTCACCAGTGCGATGAACGCCGTACGATTGGGATCATATTCCAGATGCTCAACCGTACCTTCAACGTCCCACTTGCGACGCTTGAAGTCGATGATGCGATAGCGCTGCTTGTGACCGCCACCGATACCACGTGAGGTCACATGACCCTTGTTGTTACGGCCGCCGGTCTTGTGCTTGCCTTCGGTCAGCGCCTTGACGGGCTTGCCCTTGTGCAGCGACGAACGGTCGACGAGGATCAGGCCACGCCGGGCCGGGCTCGTCGGGTTATAATGCTTGAGTGCCATTGTTCAGTCCGCCCTCAAATGCCCGTGGTGACATCGATCGACTGGCCCTCGGCCAGCGTCACGATTGCCTTCTTCACGTCCGAGCGCGTGTAGGGCTTGCCCTTCCAGCGCTTCGTTTTGCCCTTGGTCGTGATCGTGTTGACCGACTTGACGTTGACGCCGAACAGCGCCTCGACAGCAGCCTTGATCTCGGGCTTGGAAGCATCGCGGGCAACCTTGAACACAACTGCGTTATGCTCGGAGACCAGCGTCGCCTTTTCGGTGATGTGCGGCGCAACAATCACGTCATAATGACGGACTGCAACCGCAGCTTGCGTCTGCTGCTTAGCCATTGAAGCGCGCCTCCAGCTGCTCAACTGCGGCGCGGGTCAGCACGAGGCTGTCTGCGCGCAGGATGTCATAAACATTAGCGCCGATTGCGGGAAGCACATCAACACCAGCGAGGTTGGCCGACGCCTTGGCGAAGGACAGGTTCATCGCTTCGCCGTCAATGAACAGGGCTTTGCCCAGGTTCAGCTTGGCGAGATGATCCACGAGCACGCGGGTCTTGCCGTCCTTCACGTCCAGATTGTCCAGCACCGTGATCGCGCCGCCCTTGGCTTTCGCCGAAAGCGCCATCTTGAGGCCGAGCGTGCGGATCTTCTTGTTCAGCGAGTGGCCGAACAGACGAGCGCGCTGACCGTGAGCCTTACCACCACCGATGAAGATCGGGGCGCGGCGATCGCCGTGACGAGCCGTACCGCCGCCCTTCTGGCGACCGAACTTCT
>CBIHKY010000001.1:0-111674 GCA_966205705.1 uncultured Alphaproteobacteria bacterium | reverse complement strand
GTGTGGAGCGGATTGCCGATGAGGTGAAGGCGCTGTTTCCGCAGGCGCGTACCGCGATCGTCACATCCGATACGCTCTGGTCACCGGCGCGCGCTGCGGCGTTCGTCCGCGATGTTGCGGGTGGCGCGGTTGATATCATCATCGGCACGCAGCTTGTGACGAAGGGTTATCATTTTCCGGAGTTGACGCTGGTTGGCGTCATCGATGCCGATCTAGGGCTGGATGGCGGAGACTTGCGCGCGGCAGAGCGGACGTTCCAGCAAATCATGCAGGTATCCGGGCGTGCAGGGCGCGGTGAGAAACCGGGCCGCGTGTTCATCCAGACTCATGCACCTGATGCGCCGGTGATGCGCGCGCTGCTCGAGGGCGATGAGGCCGCGTTCTTCGAGGCCGAAACGGCGGGCCGTAAATCGGCGCATGCGCCGCCATTCGGGCGATTTGCCGCGATCATCATCAGCGACACCGATGCGACATTAGCGCGGGAAACTGCACATCGGATCGGCAAAGCGGCGCCGCGGCAGGATGGGTTGGATGTGTATGGCCCGGCGGAAGCACCGCTGGCAGTGTTGCGCGGGCGGCATCGTTATCGGCTTCTCGTTCATGCAAGGCGATCGGTTGAATTGCAGGCGATCATCAGAACGTGGCTCGCCTCGATCGATTGGAAGAGCAGCACGCGGGTAAGCGTGGATGTCGACCCGTACAGCTTTGTATAAAAACACCCCTGACGGCGTGATGCCAGTCAGGGGTGCTGTTCTCATGCTGTCTGTTTTACGCAATCGCAATCAGGTGGTCGAAGGCTTCCAACCTGCTTTTCGATACGTAACCGGCGCCTTTCCAAAGCTGTAAACCGGCTGAGCCGAGCGCTGCGATTGGGCCTGATTTGCCGTCGCTACATTGGGTGCGTTCACCGTCTCACGCTGTGGAGCAGCGTTGGGGCTTTGCTCGCGATGCAAGAGGAAGTTTGCGCGACGCAGTCGGTTGCGACGGGTCAGGAACGGATTGTCTGCCGTTGGAGCAGCCGCGGCCACCGCCTCCAGATCGCCACCGACCATAGGCGCCGTTGCGCCGCTGCGCGCAAATTGAGGCGTCACGGTCGCCACGGGCTGGCGCTCCAGCGGCTTGGCTGGCGCGTCGATGGTTGCGGCTGGCGTCAGACCACCAGCAGCCGCGCCGACGGGAACATCAGCCACCCTAGCCGACTGCGGCTCGTAGCTGGTCTCCACAACCTCACCGCTGACGATTTTGCGTCGACGGCTAAGCGCGTAAGCCGCGCCACCAAGTAGGAGCACTGCACCCGTGCCGCCAACGATGGCCCACATATTGCCGCTATCGGCAGTGGCAGGCGCGGCCTGTTCAACGGGCGCCACTGTCGCGGCAGTCTCGCCTTGCTCCATAGCCATCAACTCTGATGGGGCGATGCCCGCCATGGGTTCAGTTGCCGCCTGGGTGGAAGACGTCGTTGGTGCAGCCTGTGGCGCCTCTGCGCGGGCAGAAACGGTCGGGGTTACCGGGTCGGCAGCACGTGGGGCAGCGGCACGCGGCGCTGGGTTAGCTTGCGCTGCAGACGCCGTTTCTTCAGAAAGAATGGGCGCAGCGGAAATGACTGGCGCTGGTTGAGCGACGGGTGGCGCGACCGTACTCGGAGTCACGCTGCTATTCGTGCTGGTCAATGGAGCAGGCGCGGGCTGCGCGCTTGGGATGACGATCTCAGGCGCGGCAGCGGGCACAGCGGGGGCTGCTGCCACCGGAGCTTGCACGCCCGCATCAGTGCCAGCGGGCAACTGCTGCGCGATCGCAGGGGTGGATCCGAGCACCAGGACGGCTGCAATCGCCGTCAGTGCTGAGCGATGGGGGTTGTTAAGTTGTTTCATAGCGAGATTGAAACCCGCAACTTGAGCTAGCGGTTGCCTAGAAAAACCCCGTTTACGGCGGCGCGTTTCAATCAAGCGCCCAGTTGCTGTTCAATATTCCTATATAGAATTCAAATATTATGGCTTATTTTCATGAGTTTACATGATGCGAGCAAGCAGCTTTTCGCGCCAACGGTGCGTTTAATCGCCAGTCCCCTTTTCGCGCGCCAGCAATGCCTCTTTTCGTTGCAGGCCATAGGCATAGCCCCCGAGGCCACCATCGCTGCGCAATACTCGATGGCACGGGATGAGCACTGCCAGCCCATTGTCGCCGCACGCTGTTCCGGTTGCGCGCACGGCTGACGGTCGGCCGATCGCTGCTGCGATCTGCTTGTAAGTGCGTGTTTCGCCAGCCGGTATGTCGCGCAACGCCGCCCACACGGCTTGTTGAAAAGCGGTCCCCGCCACGTCCATTGGCAAGTGAGCGGCGCGGGAGGGATCATCAACGAGCGCCACAACCTGATCGACGAGCGCAGTGAAGTCGCGATCGCCCGGTGCAATCTCGGCTTGAGGAAAACGGGCGTGCAATGCGGCCACTTCTTCATCGAAGCTTATCCGGCACAAGCCTTTTGCCGTTGCTGCAACCAGCAAAGCGCCAAGGGATGTTGGAACGACGGCATAGTGAATGACGGTATCCGCACCGCCATTGCGCCAGGCCGACGGCGTCATGCCGAGTTGACTGCGCGCATCGGCATAGGCGCGGGCGGGGCTATGGTAGCCAGCATCGTATATGGCATCGGTGATCCTTTCGGTGCCGTCCAGGGCTTCGGCAAGTCTGGTTGCGCGCAATTGCCGCGCATAGGCGGAAGGCGAGATACCGACTTCCCGCGTAAATAGTCGCTGGAAGTGATGCGGCGCGTAGCCGACTGCCGCGGCAAGGTCCGCCAGCACAGGAGTGGCGTCACTTTGCTGCAGAATGCGGAGCGCCTTGGTAACGGCCTGACGATCTCGCCCCACCTCATCCGGGCGGCACCGCATGCATGCGCGGTAGCCCGCATCCAGAGCGGCAGCGGCATCGGGGAAAAGCGCTATATTTTCCCGCCGAGGCCTGCGTGCGGGGCAGCTCGGCTTGCAATATATGCCTGTGCTCTTCACCCCACTGACGAACTGCCCATCCATGCGCCGATCGCGCGCGGCGAAGGCTGCAAATGCAGCATCTTCGCTCAGATCGGCTTTTAACATGGTCATGACGTCAGCCTTTTCGGGCGCTCGGGGTCGATCCGTTGCACGTTAGCGCAGGCCTTGCCAGTTCAGCGCGCCCAACGCTTCCCAAAGCTTGCGCTCAAACCCACCATCATGCGAATTTCCCTGTCGATCAATCCATCTCGCCGTTATGACGCTGTGCATGAACCAAGCTGAAAACGGTCTGTTCGCGCGCGTTGCTGCGGCCCTCCTTGCAATCGCTGCCATTTTACTGGCCTCCACCGCGCCGGCGCGGGCGGATGTGCAGGATATCGCAGCGGCCTCCCGCAGCGTCGTGCGTGTTGCGCTCGTCGCGACCGATGGCAAAAATGCCTATTTTGTGGGGCATGGCAGCGGTGTCGTCATCGCGCCGGGCCGGGTTTTGACCAACGCCCATGTCGTTGAACTGGCGCGCACGGAGCCGAACATCGTCATCGGCATCATTCCGGCTGAGGGATCGCGCAGCTTTGGCGGCAAGATCATCGCCTTCTCGCCGGGCAATGATCTGGCACTGCTTTCCATGGATGGTGGAAGCCCGCCTATCGCGACATTTCTCTCTGGAACGCCTGAAGATGGCGCGCGGGTGACCGCCATTGGATATCCAGGCTCGGTCGATCGCGCACAGGGCATGAGCATTGAGGATATCATCAAACCGATGAGCGCCGTGCGGACATCGGGCACCGTCTCGGCTGGCCGGGCCTCGCGACAGTTTGAGACCGTGCTGCACACGGCGCCGCTCGCCTCGGGCAATAGCGGCGGGCCATTGGTGGATGATTGCGGTCGTGTGATCGGGCTGAACAGCTTCGGCTCACTCTCCGAAGGCAGCGATGCCGAATATGGTTTTGCCGTGTCGAACCGCGAGATTGCGAGCTTTCTGCGGCAGGCGGGCGTGCAGGTCCGCCGTTCGAGCGAACCCTGCCGCTCGATGGCGGACATTGAGGCTGCGCAATTCGCGGCGGATGAGCAGGCCCGCATCGAGGCCACACGCCGCGCCGACGAGGCGGCGATCGCCCGGCGCGAACGCCAGCTACAGGCGCGCGAGCAATCTCAGCAAGCGGTGATCGCCAAGCGCGAGAATATGATGGCACTTGCGGCGCTCCTGCTCGTCTTTGCCGCTCTCACCGGTGGCGCTGCCGTGCTGGGCCAATCCAAGGGCAATCTGCGCAAGGCACGACAACTTGGCGGCGCCGCGGGCGTGCTGCTGCTTGCCGCCATCATTGCGTTCGCGTTGCGTCCGGGCTTTGACAGCGGGGATGCGCAACTGCCGCAGGATGGCGACAATAGCGCGAACATGGCGGAGGCCGGGACCGGTGCGCCGTTGAGCGGGCGCCTCATCTGCGAAATCGACACGTCGCTCAGCCGCGTCACAACATCCGATACCCAGAGCCCCGTTTTTAACTGGTCGAACGAAGGCTGCGTGAATGGCCAGACCCAGTTCGTCAATAATCAGGGAAGCTGGAGCCGCATCTTCGTGCCTGCTGACGACGCATCTGTCTCCGTGCGCCGGTTCGATCCTGCGACTGGCCGTTACCGGTCGGACAATTATCAGGTGAACGCCGAGACGGCGGAACGCGCGAGAACCGCGCGCGCCGCGATGACATGGTCTGGCTGCACGAGCGACCCCGCGCGCCTTGCCGAGCTTGCCAAGGTGCAGTCCGACATTCAATCGAGTCTGCCCTCTCAGCCCAATGAACGGCTGCTCTACCGATGCCGCGCGGCGACACCCGCCGCCGCCGCTGCACCACCCAAGGCCCCGTGACACAGCCTTCAGTTCTGCCTGACTGCCTCGATCCGCAACTTATGCGCCTTGCCGCTGCGATCCGGCCAATCGATGGATTGCCCCGCCCGCAAGCCGATAAGGCCCGCGCCGATAAGCGTGAGGATGGAAATCTTTCCCGCCGCAATATCGGCTTCGCCCGGATAGACGAGCTGGACAGAGCGGGCGGCGCCAGTCTCCTCATCGACAAAGTCGACGCTCGACATCATCGTGACGACATCGCTGGCGACGCGATCCAGAGGCTGCACAACCGCGCGGGAAATCTCGCCCAGCAATAATTCACTGACTTGAGGAAAACGATCCTCAACGCCGATCGCGAGATTGGTCAGGCGGTCAGCGTCGCTATCGATCATGGTTATGGGTGGCCGGCTGGCGGCAGGGATGTTGGTCATGTTCAGGCTTTCTCAAATGCGGGAGCGCGCCGCTCTCAGTGGGCGGCGGCATCAAAAGGCGATGATGAGGCCCCGGCAGCCAGGGCGCACGCACCGGCCCCGGGGCTAAAGTCCCGAGAGAAGCTGTCCCCCATGAGGGCGGACGCTGGATCGGCTGTGATGCTCGAACATGCGTGTAGGCTGTCATCGCCGGCCCGCGAAGTCAATCGAGACTCGTCCTAGCGAGCCCGCAGCAAGCGAGCGCAGGCATTCCAGTCCATATCTTCCCCGGCCAGCGTCCGCGCATCGGCATGGGTGACGACAGGCTCGCGGTTCGCGCTCGGCGCATAGAGATATGTATCCAGCACGCAGCGTTGATTGGCGAACTGCAGTTTGCGGACGGCGGGATCGCGAATGTCGAGCCGGGGCTGACCAAACATGCGCTGCAGACCGCGCGCATCAGCGCCGATCAGGCCATTGGGCAGCGCTCGCGTTGCGGGCGTGAAGCCTGCAGCCGGGGCCGGTCTGGCGCCATTTGGCACGACGCTCGCACCGCAGGCGCCAAGGAAAAGCATGAGCGGCAGCGCGGAAAAGCTGCGCATCTAGGAAATGATCTTGCGGCGATGGAACATGTGCGTCGCCATAGCCACGCTCCACACCGGCGCCAACAGATTCACGATGGGCAGCAGGAACAGGAGCGCCGAAGCGAAGCCGATCTGCCAGCGCGCAACAGCCGTGAAGCGGGGCGCGTGCGGGTGGCGCCCTTCGATCAGCTCGGCAAGATCAAGCCCCAGCAAATAGGCATTGAGCGTGAGGAACAGCAAAGGCACGCCAATGCCTGTCACGACGAGCAGCAGATAGAGGGGCAGCGCGACAAGGTTCCAGCCAATGGCGCGACGCACCGACCGGAATGCGACGCGCGCGCCCTCCAGCACGGGGACGGCGCGGCCCATGGCGTAGCGATCAGGATAATCTTGTTCCTCGACGGCAATGACGATCCGGTCCGCGTACAGGCCAACGATTGCAATCGAGACGGTCCGGAAGAGCAGCCAAGCTGAGACAAGGACCAGAATCACCGCCACGGCAGCGCCTGCAAAACCTTCGGCCTGAAGCCATCCCATCTGGGTGAAAAGCAGGTGCAAGCCGAACCACAGCGCGACGCCGAGCAGCGCGAAAATAAGCGCCGTCAGTGCCAATGTCCGCCAAAGAACGGCGCGGATGCCCGGCAACATGATCTGCGGCAGGGCGCGCATCAGGGCGGTGAGCAACATGAGGCTGGTGTTGCGCGCATATCCCTCACGGTCAAGCAGCGGATCGAATGATCTCGCAGCCGTTGGTCCTGCGCTTGCCCGTGGGGATGCGCGCCGATAAGGACGGCGCAATCATCTGGCGCATTGCGCAGCCCCACTCAGGAAGGGACGAATTTTGTCTGAACCTATTCTCGACGTTGTCGCCATCGGCAATGCCATTGTCGATGTGATCTCACAGGAAGACGACGCCTTCATCGCCAGCCATGCGCTCACCAAGGGCGGCATGCAGCTGATCGACGCCGAACAGGCCGAGCAGCTCTACCTCGATATGGGCACCGGCCTCGAGATTTCAGGTGGTTCTGCCGCCAACACGCTTGCGGGCCTGGCAGCGCTCGGCAGCAAATGTGGCTTCATCGGTCAGGTGGCTGACGATCAGCTTGGGCGCATTTTCGCCCACGATATTCGCGCGATTGGCATTCGCTACGAGACTGCGCTTGCTGGCGATGGCCCACCGACCGCGCGCTGCCTCATCATGGTGACGCCAGACGCCCAGCGCACGATGAACACGTTCCTCGGCGCATCGCAATTCCTGCCCGCCAGCGCGCTCGATCTGGACATGATTCGTTCGGCACGCATACTGTATCTCGAAGGCTATTTATGGGATCCCGAGCAGCCGCGCGCGGCGATGCGCAACGCAATCGACGCCGCGCGCGGTGCAGGCCGCAAAGTGGCTTTCACGCTCTCGGATACATTTGTCATCGAGCGGCATCGTGACGATTTCGTCAATCTGATTGAGGAAGGGCTGATCGACATTCTATTTTCGAACGAGAATGAGATTTGCTCGCTTGCACAGACGCAGGATTGCGAAGCGGCGATTGCGACCTTCTCAGCGAAGGTGCCGACGCTCGTGGTCACGCGCAGCGAAAAGGGCGCCATCGCGATTCAGGATGGCATGCGGCATGAGGTCAGCGCTGCCCCGGTCGAGCGCGTGATCGATACCACCGGCGCGGGCGATCTCTTCGCTGCCGGCTTCCTGGCTGGCTATGTGCGCGGCAAGGCGCCATCGGCCTGCCTGGAACTGGGGGCCATCGCCGCTGCTGAAGTCATTGGCCATTATGGCGCCCGGCCTGAGGCTGATCTGCAGGAACTGACGCGCGGTCTGCTGAGCTGATATCAAGCCTGCGGGTTAGCATTGGACGGCGGCGGAGATTTCTGCCCGCCGTCCAGCGCCGCAGCGAGTATCCAACAACGCACAGCACTCGCCAGATTGGGCGGGTCATCTACCATGATACGCGCTGCATCGATCCGGGCGACCAGCGCGCTTAGCGGTAGCGCGGCGCGGTTGGCACTCTCTTCCAGCGCGCGCCAGAAGAGAGGCTCAAGGCTGATCGACGTCGTATGGCCTGCAATGGTCATGCTGCGCTTGACCGGCCCGGCGTAGAGCAAAGCGGATTGCTCCACGGCCCTCATCAATACATGTGCTGGCCGCCATTGAGCGACAGGGTCGATCCGGTGACGAAACCTGCTTCCTCGCTGCACAGGAAGGCGACGCCACGCGCAATCTCGCTTGCCTGACCGAGGCGACCGACCGGGATGCGGGCGACGATCTTCTCAAGCACCTGAGCAGGCACGGCAGCAACCATGTCCGTATCGATATAGCCCGGCGCGATGGCGTTCACGGTGACGCCAGCCTTGGCGCCTTCCTGCGCCAGCGCCTTGGTGAAGCCATGAATGCCGGACTTGGCCGCAGCATAATTCACCTGACCATATTGGCCCGCCTGACCATTGATCGAGCCAATATTGACGATCCGTCCCCAGCCGCGCTCGCGCATGCCGGGGAACGTCGCCTTCGCCATGTTGAAGCAGCCGCCGAGGTTGATGCGCATCACCTCGTTCCAATCCTCAAACGTCATTTTCATGAGCACGCCATCGCGGGTGATGCCGGCATTGTTCACGACGATATCGACCGGGCCGAGATCTGCGGCAACTTGCGCGCATCCAGCGATGCAGGCTTCATGATCGCCGACATCCCATGCGTAGGACTGGATGCCGGTTGACTCGGTGAAAGCCTTGGCGCGCTCGGTATTGCCAGCATAGTTGGCCGCGACCACATAGCCCATATCGCGCAAGGCGAGGCTGATCGCTTCGCCAATGCCGCGTGTACCACCGGTGACGATCGCAACTCTGCTCATGCACTCTCTCCTGATAGGGCCGTCAAAACGATTTGCCGTCCGCTGACGGCGTTTCCACCCAGCCCGACAATTCACGGCCGAGCAGGTGGCTATACATAGCAATAGCGTCGGCCCGTGCGTTTAGACAGGGCAAAAAGGCAAAGTTTTGGCCGCCTGCGTCGACGAAGCTTTCCTTGCCTCGCATTGCGATCTCTTCTAGCGTTTCGAGGCAATCGGATGAGAAGCCCGGCGTGAACACCGCGACCGACTTCACGCCCTGTGCGCCCAGTTCTTCCAGCACCGTATCTGTCGCGGGCTCAAGCCATTTTGCCGGGCCGAAGCGGGACTGGAACGTGACCATCACCTCATGCCCCAGCGCCTCGCTCAGCATCCGCGCCGTTTCCAGGCATTGGCTCTGATAGGGATCGCCCAGATCGCGCGTGCGCACCGGCATCCCGTGGAAGCTCGCCACGATCCGCTCCGGCTTGAACGGCAGAGCCGCGACCTGCGCAAGCGTGCGGGCGCGCAAAGTCTCGATATAGGCCGGATCATTATAATAGGGCGGCAGCGTGCGGATGGCAGGTTGCCAGCGCATTTTCTCCAGCACTTGCCCCAGCTTGTCCATCACCGTCGCGGTCGTGGCGGCGCAATATTGCGGATAGAGCGGCGCGATGAGGATGCGCTCATGGCCGCTTTCCTTGAGCGCCTTGAACCGCTCTTCGATCGAGGGAGAGCCATAGCGCATGGCCCAGTCCACCGTGATCCCTTCGCCCCACGCGGCCTGCAAGGCGCGCGCTGTATCGCGCGTGTTGACGGCAAGCGGCGATCCTTCCGCCGTCCACACGAGCTTATAGGCATGCGCGGATTTGCGCGGGCGGGTGGTGAGAACGACGCCCCGCAAGATGGGCTGCCAGATGAGTTGCGGTATCTCGACCACGCGCGGATCGGACAGAAATTCGCCAAGATAGCGCTTCACCGCAGCGGGCGTTGGCGCATCAGGTGTGCCGAGGTTGACGAGCAACACGGCCACCTTGCCGGGCGCTAAAGGCAGAGTCGTCATGCATCGCTCCCGGTGATGGGCAGGCGACGGTATCGCTTGCCGCTGATTGTTGCGAGCGCGCTGGCCAGCGCCGGAGCGACAGCCGGAACGCCCAATTCACTAAAGCCGACTGGGTCCACAGCGCTTTCCAGAAACTCGACCGCAACCTCGCCCACATCGGCAAGGCGCGGCAGACCATAGTCGCGCAAGCGCATCGCCTGGGGCAAGGAGCCGCTATAATTTGGTGCGCCGCCTATCGCCATTGCGAGGCCGAAGATGAGGCCACCCTCGATCTGCTGGCGCGCAATGGTGGGATTCACCGGTTTGCCGATATCGACGACGGCGCTGATCTTCTTCGCCACGATGCGCCCCTGGGCAAAGCCTGCTTCAACGAGCACGGCGATATAGCCACCACGCATCCGGTGGCAGGCAAGACCCTGACCACTGCCGGGAATGCCGCCCTGCCAGCCGCCCAAGGCGGCTACGGCGGTGAGGCATTGGGCGAGCCTTGGCTGATTGCCTAGCAGCTGAATGCGGAACGAGAGTGGCTCGACGCCGGAGACGAACGCCAGCTCATCGATGAAGCTTTCGGAGAAGAAACAGCCATAGCTATCGGCATTGCTGCGCCAGCGACCGGCGGGGAGCGCAATGTCGGCAGGGAAGTGATCGACCGCGAAATTGGGAATGGCGTAGGGCAGGTCCATACCGGACACGGTCAACTCATCTGTGCGCGCTGCACTGTCTGACAAGGCCTGCGCACGCGTCTGCCCGTCTGTCACACGGCCCCAGACTTGCGCGAGCGCTGCGGGCGCGGCCAGCTTGGCCGACCAGCCCTCGATCAGGCCCCCGCGACCGAGCTTTGCAAACATCCGCGCCTTGGCAGGCGGGCGCGGGCAATCGCGGATGATATCCTCCGAGCGCGACCACATGAGCTGCACTGGCGCCTTGGCTTCGCGGGCGAGGATCGCGGCCTGCACGCCCGCATCGACTTCCATCTTAAGCCCAAAGGAGCCGCCAGCGAACATCGGGTAAATCGTCACCTCGCTCTCGGAGACGCCGAGCGCAGTCGCCACCGCCTTGCGCGCGAGTGTGGGCGCCTGTGTGGGCATCCACACTTCCACATCGCCGGGGCGCACGCGCGCGGTGGCGGCCATTGGCTCCAGGGCGAGATGGAGGGCGGGCGCAACACTATAGTCCGCGCGAACGACCCGCGCATTCTCGAACACCGGCAGAAGATCGCCACGGTTGAAATAGCGCGCGCCATCGCCGCCCTCAAAGGCAGCCTCAAGCGCCGTGTCGATCGCGGCATCATCCAGTGCTGGGCCGGCGAGCCTGAAGACCGGATCGAGCCGGTTAAGCGCCTGATTGGCGGCCCACCAGTTGCGCGCCGTCACGGCCACCCAGCCGCCATGCTGCATGATGCCAATCATGCCCGGCACTTTACGCGCCGCCTCTTCATTCATGGACTCGATGCTGGCCGCATTGACGGGGCCTTGCCTGATCGAGGCGTAGACCATGTCCGGCAGGCGGATATCCGCCGCATAATTGGCCGAGCCGTCAATCTTGGCCGGGATGTCCAGCCGGGGCGCGTCACTGCCGATCAGCGCATCATCGCGGTTTGCGGGTCGATAGGGCAGCACCGCGGGCGGCTTGAAGCCCGCCGCTTCCTGCGCCAGCGCACCGATGCGAGCCTTGTTCTTGCCATCCGATACGATGCCGCCGACGATGTCGCAGCTTTCCGGCGAGACATCCCACCGCGCTGCCGCCGCCATGCACAGCAAGACGCGCGCCGTGGCCCCGGCCTTTTTGAGATCGTCGAAGAAATTGGGGACCGATGTGGACCCGCCCGTCAGCATGAGGTTCGAGCGGCGGGCATATTCATCGAGCGCAGCATTGCTGGCGCTGCCGAAGGTTCGCGTCACAGTGCCCGAGAACCATTCGCGCACCAAAAGCCGGTTCGCATAAAGCGGCCCGGGCGGCGCAGGCTGCACCGCCACCGTGCGCCAATCCGCACCCAGTTCATCCGCGACGATTTGCGCGAACATCGTGAAGACGCCCTGACCAAGCTCGGCCTGCGGCACGATGACGATCACTTGCCCGCTGCGATCGATCTTGAGAAACGCACCAAAGCCCGTTTCGCTCTCGATGACATCGGCCTGCTGCGCATAATCGCGCGGCCACAGCGCCCAGGCGATGGCAAGGCCGCCTCCGGCTGCAGCCCCGGTGAGCAGGGCGCGGCGGCTGATCTGCAGCAATTTGCGTCTCGCCCCTGTCACGCCCTTGCCGCGTTCAGCCAAAGCTGGCTCCCGCGCGCTGCTCATCGAGCCAGTCCGATACGCGCTGCGCAATCAGGCGGAAGGGTTGGCCGACAATGCCATCATCGGCGGCTGGCGGCGTCCCGGCATCAGATGCGGTGCGCACGGCGATATCGAGCGGCACGCGGCCAAGAAAAGCCATGCCCGCCTGCGCCGCATTCGCTTCTGCACCGCCAGACCCGAACGGATCGGACACTTCGCCACAATGCGGACAGACATAGCCCGCCATATTCTCGACCATGCCGATGACCGGCACCTTGGCCTGATCGAAAAAGCTGATCGCGCGCGTCGCATCGATGAGCGCCAGATCCTGTGGGGTGGAAATGATGACCGCGCCTGCAGGCTTGTAGCGCTGCACCATCGTCAATTGCACATCGCCCGTGCCCGGCGGCAGATCGACGATCAGCAGATCGATGCCGCTCCAGTCTGCATCCAGCAATTGGCCAAGCGCATTGCCCGCCATCGGCCCGCGCCATGCGATTGCCTGCCCCGCCTTGGCGAGATGGCCCATCGACAGCATCGGGATGCCTTGGGCGTTTTGCACCGGGATCAGCCGCTTGCCTTCCGCCACCGGCTTCACATTCTCACTCGCCAGCAGGCGCGGCAGGGATGGGCCATAAATATCCGCATCGACCATGCCAACACGCCTGCCCAGCCGCTTGAGCGCGACCGCCAGATTGACGGCGAGCGTTGATTTGCCGACGCCCCCTTTGCCCGAGCCCACGGCAATGATGAGCGGTCGCGTCGAGCGCTCCGCCGTCATCGCCACGCGCACATCCTCAATGCCCGGCTGCGCAATCCCCTCGGACACGATGCTTGCCGCCATCGCCTCACGCTGAGCCGGGTCCAGCCCGCCAACATCCAGCACGAGGCTCAGCACGCTTTCTTTCATGCGCAGGCCGCTTGCCCGACCTTGCGCCAATTCGCTGATCCGACTGGCCAGCGCCTCATCAATGGCCTTCTCGGCCTCTTTCGATCCGTCACTCATGAAAGCGCTCTAGAGCAAGCCGCGGGCTTTGGAAATCAGTCAACGGGCCGCCTTTAATCCACTCATCGCGCATCGAACCGCCGCAAAACAGGCGATGAGACGCGAAAATTTGTGGCCTCGGCCCCGAATAATGCTGGCACTGCCCTGTATTTCCTTGGGAAGCGCTCTTATAGACAGGTTATGGATAGAGACATGACGCAACGCCCCGGCGAGACCTCGGCGATGAGCGAAGGCGGCCCCTGGGGCACTCGGGATGAGGATTCAGCCACAGGAAAGGGCGGTTCCGGCCCCCGCAATCCGTGGGCACCCCCACCACGTGGCGATACCCAAGGCGGCGATCAGGGCGGCCGCGGACCAAGTGCAGTCGACGAAATGTTCCGCCGGATGCGGGATAGCTTTGGTGGACCCGGCGGCAGCAATGGCGGCACGCGCATGCCCGGCAATGGCCGCACGCTCTGGCCTTATCTGCTCGGCGGCGCGCTGCTGATCTGGGTCGTGACGACCAGCATTCACCGCATCGGCCCGCAGGAACGCGGCATTGTTTCGCAGCTCGGCAGCTATAGCCGCACCGTTGGCCCTGGCATTAACTGGAGCCTGCCTGCACCGCTCGAGAGCGTGACAGTGCTCGATGTGGAGGAAATTCGCACCGTCGATTTGGGCTCAGCTGGCGATGAATCGCAAAAGCTGGTGCTGACCGGCGACCAGAACATCATCAACCTTGGCTATTCGGTGCGCTGGAACATCCGCGACCCCAAGCAATATCTCTTCCAGATCGCCAATCCTGACGAAACGATCGCGGCGGTCTCTGAGTCTGCGATGCGCGCCGTCGTGGCGACCGTCTCGCTCACCGATGCGCTCGGCGCTGGCCGCAACGCCATCGAGAGCCAGGTGCAGGAGCGGATGCAGAGCATTCTCGATAGCTATGGCGCTGGCGTGCGTATTCAGGGCGTTGCCATCAAGCAGGCCGATCCGCCGGAAGCCGTAAACGACGCGTTCAAGGAAGTGAGCGCGGCGCAGCAGGCAGCCGAGACTTATCTCAATCAGGCGCGCGCTTATTCGCAGCAGCTTGCCGCATCATCGCAGGGTGAGGCGCAGGCGTTCGACAAGGTCTATGAGGAGTATCGCCTCGCGCCGGAAGTCACCCGTCAGCGCATGTATTATGAGACGATGGAAAAGGTGCTCTCGGGCGTGAACAAGACGATCATCGAGGCCAATAATGTGACGCCTTATCTGCCACTCCCGGCCATCCGCCCCCGTCCTTCGGCAGCGGTTGAAGCCGCGGCGCAACCTGCGCAGGGAGCCGCACAATGAACCTCTCGATGAAAAACCCCATCCTGCTCGCCATCGTGGCGACGGTGTTGCTGATCCTGATCGGCAGCACGGTTTCTATCGTCCCTGAGACGCGGCAAGCTGTGGTCCTGCGCTTCGGTGAGCCGGTGCGCATTTATAATGCCTACAAGCCCAACGAGGATTTTGGCACCACCGGGGCGGGCGTGAAGCTGCGCATTCCGTTCATCGATCAGGTGGTTTGGATCGACAAGCGCGTTCAGTCCGTCGCGATGGAGCGCCAGCAGGTACTCTCGACTGATCAGCTGCGTCTGCAGGTCGATGCCTTCGCGCGCTATCGCATTACCGATCCACGTCGCATGTTCATCTCGGCGGGCAGCGAAGAGCGTGTGGTCGATGCGTTGCGGCCGATCCTCGGCTCGGCTTTGCGTAACGAACTTGGTCGTCGTCAGTTCACATTGTTGCTTAGCCCTGAGCGCACAGAGGTGATGGATAATATCCGCCGCAGCCTCAACCGCGTGGCCGCGCAATATGGCGCCGAGATTATCGACGTTCGCATCATGCGCGCTGATTTGCCCGACGGCACGCCGCTGCAGAGCGCCTTCCAACGGATGCGCACGGCGCGCGAGCAGGAAGCGCTAACGATCAGGGCGGAAGGCGCCAAGCGCGCGCAGATCATCCGGGCAGAAGCCGACGCAACGGCCTCCAAAACCTACGCCGCGAGCTTTGGCAAGGACCCGCAATTCTACGATTTCTACCGCGCCATGCAGTCCTACCGCACCACCTTCGCGGAAGATGCCAAGGGCGAAACCAATGCGATCCTTTCGGCAGATAATGATTATCTGCGTCAATTCCGGGGTCGTTGAGAACGTAGCGCGTGGCTCCTATCTGGAACCCGCGGGTTAAAGTGGATGGTCCTTATTCAGGACCATCCTTTAAAATGGTTGGCCCTAGGACCATTCAATGCCGGTTAATCCGGTAGATTCCATGTCCGGCGCGGGTGTTTCAGTCGATTTCTGGCTGAACCCCGCACGGTCATCTTAACGATGACAGAGAAGAGGAAGGTTTTTAGTGCGATACGCATATGCCATCACAGCAGCCCTGCTTCTCGGCGGCACCACGCTTGCCCTGACATCCAATTCCACAAGCGTGGGCGCCCAGACAGCGCAGAATGAGAATATGGCAGCCGCCGCTCCGCGTGGCGCGCCCATGAGTTTTGCCGATATGGCGCAGCGGCTGCAACCAGCTGTCGTCAACATTTCCACCAAGCAGCGCGTTCAGGTGCAGAACCCCTTTGCGGGCACGCCCTTTGGCAGCCTGTTTGGCCAGGGTGATCAGCCGCAGACGCGGCAGGCTCAATCGCTCGGCTCGGGCTTCATCATTTCGGCGGACGGCTATGTCGTGACCAACAATCACGTCGTTGCGCCCGGCGCGCGCGGCGCGACGGTCGACACGATCACCGTGACGCTGCCCGACCGCACCGAATATGAGGCCAAGCTCGTCGGCACCGATCCTCGGTCCGACCTTGCCGTGCTGAAAATCGTGGCGCCCAAGCCGCTCCCGTTCGTGAAGTTTGGTGATTCCACCGCGGCACGGGTGGGCGACTGGGTGATCGCAATCGGCAATCCCTTCGGCATCGGCAGCACGGTGACGGCGGGCATCATCTCCGCCCTGCATCGCAACACCGGTGGGTCCGAGCGGTTCATTCAGACCGACGCCTCGATCAATCAGGGCAATAGCGGCGGGCCGATGTTCGACATGAACGGCAATGTGATCGGCATCAATAGCCAGATCCTGTCGCCCACTGGCGGCAATGTCGGCATTGGTTTTGCGATTCCATCCGAGCAGGCCGTGTCGATCATCGATACGCTGCGTAAAGGCGAGAGCGTGCAGCGCGGTTATCTGGGTATCCAGATCAGCCAGCTTTCCGAAGACATGGCCGATTCGCTTGGCCTTGCGAAGAATCGCGGCGAGTTCGTGCAGGGTGTCGAGCCGGGCAAGGCAGCGGACAAGGCTGGCATCAAGTCGGGCGACGTGATCGTGAAGATCAATGGCCGCGAAGTGACACCAGATGAGACATTGTCCTTCATCGTCGGTGGTCTGCCCGTTGGGACGACGGTGCCGATCGAGCTGATGCGCGGCGGCAAGACCATGACGGTGCGCGCGACCATCGCGGAGCGTCCAGCCGAAGAGGATCTGGCCAACTTTACCCAGCCTCCGCAGGATGATTTCTCCGATCAGGATGCGCAGAGCACTAAGCAGGCATCGCAGCAGCTGCTCGGCATCGCCGTACAGCCGCTCACGTCGGTCATCGCGCGCCAATTGGGCATTCCTGTGGATACCAAGGGCGTCGTGATCTCGGCGGTCGATCCTTCGACCGATGCTGGCCAAAAGGGCCTGCGTCGCGGCGATGTGCTGATGATGGCCAATGGCCAGCCGGTTCTGAGCGATGCTGATCTCGGCAAGGCGGCTCAGGCGGCCAAGGCCGGTGGACGCAGCGCGGTGCTGTTGCAGGTGCTGCGTCGCGGCACGCCAGCGACCTTCGTGCCGGTACGCCTGCGCGGCCAGTAAGGCTCGATGCAGATATGAATTCGAGAGGGGCGCGGGCGACTGCGCCCCTTTTCTTGTTCGGGCGGGAAGGCTAGTCTGGCGCCACATTGAGGAGAGCGCGCGCATGACCGACGAAGCCAGCATTTTCATCGGCATGGGCAATGGCCAGCCGCAAAGCCTCGTCCTGCGCCGCGCCAATCGTCACGGGCTTATCGCGGGCGCGACGGGCACCGGCAAAACCGTCACCTTGCAAGGTCTTGCCGAGAGCTTTTCCGCGCGCGGCGTGCCGGTGTTCCTCTCGGACGTGAAGGGCGACCTCTCCGGCATCGCGATGGCCGGATCACCCACAGCCAAGAATGCGGACAAGCTGATCGCGCGGGCGCAGGAAATCGGGCTCACCGACTATGCCTTTTCGGATAATCCGGCGATCTTCTGGGATTTATATGGCGAGCAGGGCCACCCGGTCCGCACGACCATTTCCGAGATGGGGCCGCTGCTGCTCGCGCGGCTGATGGACCTGAACGAGACGCAGGAAGGCGTGCTCAACATCGCGTTCCGCTATGCCGATGAGGAGGCGCTGCTGCTCCTCAACCTCGAAGATCTGCAATCCATGCTCACCTATTGCGCCGAGAATGCTGACATGCTCAGCGCGCGCTATGGCAATGTGACCAAGGCGAGCGTCGGCGCGATCCAGCGCCAGCTGCTCCAGATGGAATCGCAGGGCGGCGACAAATTCTTCGGCGAGCCCGCCCTCGACATTCACGACTTCATCCGGACGGATGAGAAGGGGCGGGGCTATATCAACATCCTCGCGGCCAACCGCCTGATGCAGAGCCCCAAGCTTTACGCGACCTTCCTGCTCTGGCTGCTCTCCGAATTGTTCGAGACGCTGCCCGAGATCGGTGACCCGGATAAACCAGTGCTCGTCTTCTTTTTCGACGAGGCGCATCTGCTGTTCGATGGCGCGCCCAAGGCGTTGATCGACAAGATTGAACAGGTAGTGCGGCTTATTCGGTCCAAGGGCGTGGGTGTCTATTTCATCACGCAGAATCCTATCGATGTGCCGGAGACCGTGGCGGGCCAGCTTGGCAACCGAGTGCAGCATGCTTTGCGCGCCTTCACCCCGCGTGATCAGCGGGCGATCAAGGCTGCGGCGGAGACGTTCCGCATCAATCCTGAGCTGGATGTCGAGACCGCCATTACCGAGCTGAAGGTGGGCGAGGCTTTGGTGTCCCTGTTGCAGGAAGATGGATCGCCATCCATCGTGCAGCGGACGTTGATTGCGCCGCCACGCTCGCGGCTGGGCGTGCTGGAGCCCAAGGAACGCGCGATTATTCAGTCGATTTCGCCCTGCGATGGCAAATATGATCAGGAGATCGACCGCGAATCGGCGCATGAGCTGCTTGCCGCGCGGCAGGACGCGGCTATCGCTGCTGCAGCGGCGGCCAAAGCAAAGACCGAGGCTGACAAGGCTGCGGCCGCCCAAGCCGCACTGGAAGCCAAGCAGCGCGAGGCGCAGGCGAAGGCCGATGCGCGTGAAGCCGCTAAACCCAGCGCGATCGACCGGGCTGTTCAATCAGCAACGCGATCTGCTGCATCCTCAGTCGGGCGTCAGGTGGCGAACGAGATCGGCAAAGCGATTCTTGGCGGGTCCAGTCGCAAGAGCAATGGTGGCGGGCTGATTGGCCGACTGGTGCGCGGGGTGCTTGGCGGGCTGCTCAAGTGATGGGCGGTAATCAGCCCCGACCGCGATAGCCCGGCACGTCCTGATCCGGGAGCCATACTCCAGCCACCGGATCGCCCGATTGCCAGAACACATCGATAGGGATGCCGCCGCGCGGATACCAATAGCCGCCGATGCGCAACCAGAGCGGTTGCATCTCGCTGAAAAGGCGCTCGCCAATGCCGACGGTGCAATCCTCGTGGAAGCCCGCATGGTTGCGGAAGCTGCCGAGAAACAGCTTGAGGGACTTTGATTCGACGATAGTGGCACCCGGCACATAATCGATCACGACATGCGCGAAATCCGGCTGACCGGTGACGGGGCAGAGCGACGTGAACTCCGGCGCGGTAAAGCGTACAAGATAGGGCCGCCCCGTGCGCGGGTTGGGCACATAATCGAGGACGGCATCCTCGGGACTTTGCGGAAGGCCACTATTCTGGCCGAGATGCTTGAGACTCATGCCCGCCGCTTTAATATGATTTGATCGCCGCGCGAACCCCCTTGCGCAAGGTGCCGAACCGGAGGAAGCGCACAGGATGGACATTTTGATCTCGACCCACTGGCTCGCCGACGAGTTCGGTGCGCCGGACCTGCGCATTCTCGATGCGACCGCCTTTCTGCCTGGCACGCCGCGCGATGCAGCGGCGGAGTATCTTGAGGCGCATATTCCGGGCGCCTTGTTTCTGGACCTTGCAACCCTGAACGATCCAGACGATCCAACGCCCGCAACGGTGCCGACCGAGGCGCAATTTGCGGCGCGCATGGCAGCGCTCGGGATCAATCGTGGTGATCGCATCATCCTGTATGACAATAGTCCGCTCTCAAGCGCAGGCAGGGCATGGTGGCTGCTGCGCACGTTCGGCGCGACTCAGATCGCCATTCTCGATGGCGGCCTTTCGCGTTGGCGCGCGGAGGGCCGCATGGTCGAAAGTGGCGAAGGGCTGACCAGAAGCGGCAGCTTCGATGCCCATCGCAACGATGGCGCGATCGCCAGCAAAGCCGATGTGCTTGCCAACATCGCCAGTTGCGCCGCGCAAGTGGTGGATGCGCGCAGTGCCGAGCGGTTCCGGGGCGATGTGCCCGAACCGCGCCCCGGCATGGCCGAAGGGCATATTCCCGGTTCCGTCAATCTGCCCTCGAACCAGTTGCTCGACGCGCAGGGGCAATGGAAGCGTGGCGACGCGCTGCGGAAAAGCTTTACCGATGCTGGTGTGGATTTGGAAAAGCCGCTCATCATGTCCTGTGGCAGCGGCGTCACCGCGTGCAATCTATTGTTCGGCGCGGCCCTTCTCGGCAAGGAGGATGTGACGATCTATGATGGCAGCTGGTCCGAGTGGGGCGCTGACCCTGCTACGCCCAAAGCGAAAGGCCCCGCATGAGCGCGAAGGATGCAGACAAGGGCCGCACCTTGAGCGCAGCGACGCGCCTTGTGCAGGCGGGGCGGCGCGCGGAATGGACGGGTATGCCCGGTCAGCCGGGCGGCATCGTCAATCCGCCGGTGTGGCGCGCCTCCACCATTCTTTATGAAGATGTCGCCCATTTGCGCGGCGCCAATGCGAATGATCCCCATCGCCTCTATTATGGCAGGCGGGGCGCGCCGACGAGCTGGGCACTGGCGGAAGCCATCACACAGATGGAGCCGGAAGCGGCGGGCACGATGCTCTATCCCTCCGGCGTCGCCGCCATTGCCGCCGCGCTGCTGGCGGTGCTGAAGCCGGACGATGAATTACTGATGGTGGATACTGTCTATGGCCCGACCCGCGCCATGTGCGACGGTCTCCTCAAGGACTTCGGCGTCGTCACGCATTATTATGATCCGCTGATCGGCGCAGAGATTGAAACCTTGTGTAACGATCGCACGCGCGCGATCTTCCTTGAAAGCCCCGGTAGCCTGACCTTTGAAGTGCAGGATTTGCCCGCAATCGTCTCGGTTGCGCAGGCGCGGGGCATCGTCACGCTCATCGATAACACTTGGGCGACACCGCTGCTGCTGCCCGCACTCGGGCTTGGCGTGGACATCTCGATCCTGGCCTGCACCAAATATCTGTGCGGACATAGCGACGTCATGATGGGGTCCGTCACCGCAAATGCGGCGCTCTGGCCGACCGTGCAAAAGCGCAGCCACATGCTCGGGCAGACGGCGAGCCCGGATGATGCATGGCTGATCCTGCGTGGCATGCGGACCATGGCAGTGCGGCTCAAGAGTCAGGGCGAGAGCGCGCTGAAAATTGCGCGTTGGCTTGCCGGCAGAGCGGAGGTTGCGGCCGTGCTCCACCCGGCGCTGCCATCCTGCCCCGGCCACGCGTTATGGGCGCGCGACTTTCTGGGTGCGACAGGCCTGTTCGCGTTTGAATTGCGTAAGGGCAATGACGCAGCGCGGACGGCCTTTATCGACAGCCTCGCCCTGTTCGGCATCGGCTATAGCTGGGGCGGGTTTGAGAGCCTGGCCTTGCCTGTCGACCCAGCCAGCTTGCGCACGGCGCGGCGTTGGGACGCCGATCACGGACCTCTGGTCAGGCTCAACATCGGGCTTGAGGATGCTGACGATCTGATTGCCGATCTGGATCAGGCGTTCATCCAGTGGCGGAATGCGCGCGAGGCGTAGGCGTGGAATCTCTGATCGTGGATTCAAACTTACCCTCTTTTCGTCACCCCGGACGTGATCCGGGGTCCCGCTGCCTTTTCAAGAATAAGCGGGATCCCGGGTCAAGCCCGGGATGACGGGGGTTAATTTGGCGAACTTCGGTTGATACGTGACTAGAGGGGTCGCCGCTAAACCATCCGCAAAAAATGCTGCGCTGCGCGCATCAAGTCGCGCTTTTGTCATCGCTTTATACCAACGGCCTCATAGCATGGGCCAGAAGAAGGCGTTGCAAAGATGCAACATCGCCCCGCGTTGCGACACATAGTTGTATTTTTCATCTTGTGCGCCGCAGCATATCGCAGCATTTTGGAGGCGGCTACTAACCAAGTCGCTCGACCGCCAAAAGGCGGCTCATAATGAAGCGATCGTTTGAAGCCGCAGGTTGGGACGATCGCATTTCTTATTTTTAAGGGGAATCCCATGCGTAAGTCCATTCTGGGCCTTTCAGCCCTCGCTTTCTTCGCTGCTGCTACGCCCGCCATCGCGCAGGACGAAGACACCAGCGGCATCACCATTTCCGGTTCGGTCGGCCTCGTCTCCGATTATCGCTTCCGTGGCGTCTCGCAGACCAAGCAGAACGCAGCGATCCAAGGCGGCATCACTGTCACCCATGACAGCGGCTTTTATGTTGGCACCTGGGGTTCCAACGTCGATTTCCCTAATCTCGACGGCGCGGGTAATGGCGCGACGGCTGAAATCGACTTCTTCGGTGGTTATTCGACCCAGCTGGCGGAAGGCCTGTCAGTCGACGTCGGCATGACCTATTATCTGTATCCCAAGGATACTGTGCTCCAGGTTGCGACCGACTATTTCGAGCCATATGTCGTACTCTCGACGACATTCGGTCCAGTCGGCCTCAAGGTTGGTGCTTATTATGCCTGGGAGCAGGACGCGCTCGGCGGCTTTGATTCCATCTACATCAAGGCTGATCCAACGATTGCCATTCCCAACACGCCTTTCGCTCTGAACGGCCACATTGGTTATGCCAACAGCGACTCCTTCCTCGGCTTCACGGACGGCGAAGTGGTTGACTGGTCGGTTGGCGCGACTGCCAGCTACAAGTCGCTGACGTTCGGCGTGTCTTATGTCGACACCGACGAGCCAGGCCAGATCCGCGGCAGCGATGCTGCAGTGGTGTTCTCGCTGACGGCGGCATTCTGATAGAATAGGAGGCATGGCTGCTCATTGTGGGATGAGCGCTTGCCAAAGGGCTGCGGCGGAAGTCGCAGCCCTTTTTCGTTCTCGAGCGGCCAGCCAGCCGTTCAGCCCGCAGGCGCGCGACGTGCCGTGCGGATGCGGATGGTTGGCTCCAGCATCTGGCCCTTCATCACACCCTCGCCCGCCGTTGCGCTGCGCGCCGATGTGCCGATGGCGCGAATCACATCCATGCCGGAGATCACCCGACCAAAGGCAGCAAAACCCGGCTGATCCGCCGTCGCGTCAAAGCCTCGCAAATCCCCGATGATGATGAAGAAATCGCCGGTCGCCGTGCCCGGCGCGCCTTGCGCCATGGATATGGCGCCATCCAGATGGCTGAGCCCCGTCACGCTCGTCGGCTCATGCGGCACGGGCTTGAGGATACGCTTGGGATCATTCTGCGTGCCGCCCTGGATGAAGCCACCGGGCGTGCCATCATCCCATGTGAAGGAGCGATAGAAGACCGTGCCATCCAGCCGCTTCTCATCGACATATTTGAGGAAGTTTCCTGCCGTGAGCGGCGCGCGCTCCACCTCCAGGGCGATGGTGACGGCGCCGAGCGTGGTGTCCAGGATCACCGGGATGGTCTTGGGCACGGGCACCAGGGGAATAGGCGACGACAGTGTGAATGGCACCGCAACGTCGGTCTGGGCGTGCAGGAGCGCGGGTGCGACAAGTGCTGAGCCAAGCGCGGCGAATGTGAGCAATATCCTCTTCATGTCGCCATGCTACTCGCTCCGGCATGAGAGGCAAGTCCGACGCGGAGCGCGCTTCCCTCCGGCGTTGGCGAGGCCTATAGGCTGCACGCATGAGCTGGCCCGCGCTGATCCTGATTTTCCTCCTCACCGTCGCCGCGATGGAGGGATTTGCCTATGTGATGCACCGCTGGGTGATGCACGGGCCGGGCTGGTTTCTCCATGCCAGCCACCATCGCCCGCGCAAGGGGAATTGGGAGCTGAACGATCTCTATTTCGTGATCTTCGCTTTCCCATCGATCCTGCTGCTGCTCGGCGGGGTGCAATTGGGCTGGGGCGATTGGGCGACGGCAGTCGGCGCTGGCATCGCGGCTTATGGGGCCATTTATCTGGGCTTCCACGACATCATCGTCCACCAGCGCATTCCTTATCGCTATGTGGCGCGCTCACCTTATATGAAGCGCATCGTGCAGGCCCACAGGCTCCACCATGTTGTCGAGACGCGTGAGGGCAATGTGAGCTTCGGCTTTCTCATCGCGCCCGCGCCTGACGTGTTGAAGCGCCAGCTCGCGACGATGCAGGAGGGGCGGATCAGGGACGCGAAAGGCAAGGCTTGAGGCCATGTGAGTGATACGCGCTCCCTACTTGGTCTCGCCATCATCTTGCACTATGCAGCTTGAAACCTCCGGGGAATTGACTTGACGCTTGCTCTGCTCGCGGCCGCTGCCGCCCAGCCTATCTACTTTGACAGCCTGGGCCTCGACCCCATCGCGCTCAACCTCGGCTTCTTCGCGATCAAATGGTACAGCCTCGCCTATCTCGCGGGCATTTTGATCGGCTATTGGTATCTTACTGTGCTGATCCGCCAGCCGGGATCGCCCATGGCGCGGCGCCATGCCGATGACTTCATTTTCCATGCGACGCTCGGCATCATCGTTGGCGGCAGGCTTGGCTATATCCTCTTCTATCAGCCATCGATCCTCCAGAATCCGCTCGACATCTTCAAGCTTTGGGAAGGCGGGATGTCGCTGCATGGCGGCACGATTGGCGTCATTCTCGCAATCTGGTGGATGGCGCGGCAGGAGAAGCTCTCCTTCCTGCGCATGTGCGATTATATCGCCTGCGCGGTGCCGTTCGGACTGTTCTTCGGGCGGCTGGCGAACTTTGTGAATGGCGAATTGTGGGGCAAGGTGACGAGCGTGCCCTGGGGCATCGTGTTCCCCGGTGCTGGCGATTTGCCCCGTCACCCAAGCCAGCTTTATGAAGCGATTCTCGAAGGCCCGGTGATGTTCGCGATCCTCGCCATCCTCTTTTGGAAGACCAAGGCGCGCTATGAGCCCGGCAAGCTGTTCGGCGTTGCAGCGCTGACCTATGGCGCGGCGCGCTTCTATGTGGAGTTCTATCGCGAATCCGATGCGCAGCTTATGGAATTTGCGCAGCGCACTGGGCTGCATATGGGCCAGTGGCTGACTATTCCGCTGCTGGTGCTCGGTGCCTATCTGGTCGTGACCGCAAAGGGCCGCCGCACCCGCGTCGAGCCAATCGCCGGACCGGATAGTGTTGCCTGACAGCAGCGACGAACCGCGCTCGCTCTATGACTTTATGGCGGCTGCCAACGCGACTTATTATGGATCGCGCGATCCGCTGGGGGCGGATGGCGACTTCATCACAGCGCCAGAAATCAGCCAGATGTTTGGCGAGCTTATCGGGCTGTGGTTTGCCGATCTGGCTTTGAGGGCTGGCGCCAGCGACGTCACATATGTCGAGTTGGGTCCGGGGCGAGGCACTTTGGCCGCCGATGCCTTGCGCGCAATGCGGCAGGCGGGGCTGACACCGCCGGTCCATTTTGTGGAGACGAGCCCGGCGTTGCGGGAGCGGCAGAGCAGCACTGTGCCTGATGCGACATGGCATGAGCGGATCAACACATTGCCAACCGACCAGCCGATTATCGTCATCGCCAATGAATTTTTCGACGCCTTGCCGATCCGCCAGTTCGAGCGGACCGGGCGTGGATGGCGCGAGCGGATGATCCGGGGCGGCGGCTTTGTGCTTGGTGAAGCGGATTGCGGGGATGAAATCCCGCTGGCGCTTGCCGATGCCCCACCAGCATCCATCGTGGAGCGCAATCCGATGGCGGAAGCGATCATGGGCGAGTTGGCGACCCTCATTGCCCAACAAGGCGGCGCGCTGCTGGCGATCGATTATGGCTATGATGGCCCGGCAACCGGCGATACGCTGCAAGCCATGAAAGCCCATGCCTTCGCCAACCCACTCGAAGCGCCCGGCACGCGCGATCTGACGGCGCATGTCGATTTCGGCATGTTGGCCGTGATCGGTCGGGTTGGGGGATTGCGCCCCGGCCCGTGCGTCCCTCAAGGGGCATTCCTCAATGTGCTCGGCATTGATGCGCGTGCGGCCAGCCTGACCCGTGCAAATCCGTCCCGCGCGAACGAACTGCGCACCGCCAAAGAGCGCCTTGTTTCACCCGAGCAGATGGGCCGTCTGTTCAAGGTGCTTGCGCTCACTCATCCCGCATGGCCGCAACCGGCAGGCTTTGCATGACAATCGAGATTTTGCGGGCTGACGCTCTTGGCACCGTTCCCCACGGGTTTCTGGGTCGGCGTGGCGGCGTGTCGGGCGGCATCCATGCCGGGTTGAATGTCGGACTGGGGTCAGACGATGAGCGGGATGCGGTTTTGCGCAATCGTGTCCTGGCGCGCGATGCCGTGATGCCCGGCGCATCGCTCGTTACGGTCCATCAGGTCCATTCCGCCGATGTCGTGACAGTCACTGCGCCCCTGCCCCTCGACGCCCGCCCGAAGGCCGATGCGATGGTGACGGATCGTCCCGGACTGCTGCTCGGCATCCTGACTGCCGATTGCGTGCCTGTGCTGTTCGCGGATGCGCAGGCAGGCGTTGTCGGCGCAGCCCATGCCGGCTGGAAAGGCGCGCTCGGCGGTGTGACGGACGCGACAATTGCGGCAATGGTGGCCCTTGGCGCCTCCCCAGCCTCCATCAGCTGCGCCATCGGCCCCTGCATTGGCCGAGCCAGCTATGAGGTGAGCGAGAGCTTTGCCGACCCGTTCCTCGATCGCAACGACGAGGATGCGCGCTTCTTCTCGGCGGGCCGCACCGGGCATTTGCAGTTCGATATTGCCGGTTACGTCGCATCCCGCCTTGCCGAGGCGGGCATTGGCAAGGTCGTGATGCTGGATGAGGACACCTATCCTCAGCCCGAGCGCTTCTTCAGCTATCGCCACGCCTGCCACGCCAATGAGCCGGGCTATGGACGGCAAATCTCGTTGATCGGGCTAAACCCCGGCACCTGACGCGCTCACCAGCGCAGCACCGGCCATCCCTTAGCTTCAGCGAGTTGCTCCAAAGCCCGGTGTGGATTCGCGGCATGGGGCTCATTGGCGAACTCCAGCAGCGGCGCGTCACTCACATGGTCGCTATAGGCGCGCACATAGACATTCTTGCTGTCGATCTCGTGCGTCTCCATCCATGTCTGGATCATCCGCATCTTCGCGACGTCATAACAATTTTCGCCAGCAATCTTCGAGCGGATATAATCGACGCCCTGCGTGAAATGGTTGGTGGCGACCACATCATCAAAGCCCAGCCGCATGGCGATTGGCTCTACATAAAGCCGGTATGAGGCAGACGCGATGACGAGGCGGAAGCCATCGGCGCGATCTTTTTCAATCTGCGCCAGCGCACCGGACCGGATATTCTTGGCGATCACCTTGTCCGCATAGGATTGCACCGCCGGCATGATGCGCGCGCGGCTCACGCGCCGCCCGATCAGCAAAGCCTGATTCAGCTCCTTGGCGCGGGCGCGCGTAACCAGACGAAGCACATAACCAAGCATCACAATGCCTGCGACTGGCAGGAAGATCAGACGCCAAGGCGCGATCGACAAAGCCATGTGCGTGAGGAAGGCAGCATAGGTTCCCCGCACGGTGATCGTGCAGTCCATGTCGTAAATGGCGATCTTGTCCACGCCCTGTTCAGTCCTTCCATTTTCAACTCGTCCGGCGATGCGGCAATTCGGCTTGCTGCGCAATGCAATCTGGACCACTGTGCGCTCAATGACGCTGGCTCCCGACCTCATCGACAATAACGATGCAAACGGCAGGACGGTTGCTTTGACAGGCAGCCTGACGCTCGCGGACCTTGGCACCCTGCCTTCACGCGTCGATGCGATTGATGGTCAGGTCGGTAAAATCGACCTTGGCGAGATCACGCAGATCGATACGATTGGCGCCTGGGTTATCCATCGCCTGTCCAAACGCACAGGCGCGCAGATTGTCGGCGCGAGCCCGGATGCTGAGCGGCTGCTCGATGTCGTCTCACGCAACGATACCCCGCTTTCCACCCGACCTGACGCCGTCAATCCGGCGTTCCGCGTGCTTGCGCAGGTGGGCGATGCGACCAGAATGACCGGCGCGACCATGATGGGTCTGCTGGGCTTTTTGGGTGCCACGGTCGTCACAGCTGGCACGTTGATTCGTCATCCACGCAGGCTGCGGCTCAATGCGGTGGTTCAGCGCATCGAGGTTGTCGGCGTCTCCGCACTGGGCATTGTCGGCCTGATGAGCTTTCTCGTCGGCATCGTGATTGCGCAGCAAGGCTCGGTGCAGCTTGAGCAATTCGGCATGGAAGTGCTGACGGTCAATCTGGTGGGCCGCATGTCGTTCCGCGAGCTTGGCGTTTTGATGACAGCGATCATGGTGGCGGGCCGCTCCGGCTCGGCCTTTGCCGCGCAGATCGGCACCATGATGCTCAATGAGGAAGTGGACGCGATGCGCACCATAGGTGTTTCGCCGATGGAAGCGCTGGTGATGCCGCGCATCATCGCCGCCGTCGTGATGATGCCATTGCTGGGTCTGTATGCTGCGGTCGTCTCCGTGTTGGGCGGCGCCTTCCTGTGCGCCTTCGCGCTCGATATTCCACCAATCACCTTCTTCCAGCGTTTGCGCGAAGTCGTGCCGATTACGGATGTTTATATCGGCCTGATCAAGGCGCCCGTATTTGGTCTCATCATTGCGATCGCTGGTTGCTTTCAGGGCCTGCAGGTTCGCGGGAATGCCGAGGATGTCGGCCTGCGCACGACGGCTGCGGTGGTGCAGGCGATCTTCATCGTCATCGTGCTCGATGCCATCTTTGCGATGCTGTTCACATGGGTAGGCTGGAAATGAGCGCGGACGATACCGTCATTTCCATCCGTGGCCTGGTCAATCGCTTCAATGATCAGACCGTGCATGACGGCCTGGACCTAGACGTGCGGCGTGGCGAGATTCTCGGCGTCGTCGGCGGATCGGGCACCGGCAAATCGGTGCTGATGCGCTCGATCATCGGCTTGCAACAGCCAGAAGCGGGGTCCATCAGCGTGTTCGGCGAGGAGATGCTGGACCGCGATCAGCTGGACCCCGCGCTGCTGGCTATTCGCAAGCGCTGGGGCATATTGTTTCAGGGCGGCGCGCTATTCTCCACGCTGACCGTCTCGGAAAATGTGCAGGTGCCGCTGCGCGAATATTATCCTGATCTCTCCAATACCTTGCGCGAAGAAATAGCGGCCTATAAAATTTTGATGACGGGCCTGCCGGAGAATGCGGGACCGAAATTCCCATCCGAGCTCTCCGGCGGCATGAAGAAGCGCGCCGGGCTTGCCCGCGCGCTGGCGCTCGATCCTGCACTGCTGTTCCTCGACGAGCCGACAGCAGGCCTCGATCCAATCGGTGCGGCCGCTTTTGATGAGCAGACGCGCGCCTTGCAGGAAACGCTCGGGCTCACCGTTTTCCTCATCACCCATGATCTCGATACGCTGCACGCCATTTGCGACCGAGTTGCCGTGCTGGCTGATCATAAGGTGATCGCCATCGGCACGATCGAGGAGCTGCTCGCGCTCGATCACCCCTGGATCCAGGAATATTTCAATGGCCCGCGTGGCCGGCTCGCGAATAGCAGCAACGAACGAAAAGCCGAGGCCAGCGCATGATGGCGCAGCAACAAGCATGGACAGGCCAGAACCGGCTCGCCATAAGCGAGTGGGGCGAAAGCAGGGATTAAATGGAAACACGATCCAATAATGTGCTCGTGGGCGCAATCGTCTTGCTGCTGGTGGCCCTTACCATCGGCGCCGCCTTCTGGTTCTCACGCGTAGGCGATGGGGACCGCCGGGAATATGACATCTTCTTCCGCCAGTCGGTGAACGGCATCGCCAAGGGCTCGTCGGTCACTTACGCTGGCGTGCCGTCCGGACAGGTCCAGTCCATCGAGCTGTGGCAGAAAGATCCGCAATTCGTGCGAGTGCGCATTGTCGTGAACCCCACGACGCCGATTTTGCAGGGCACCACCGCGACCATCAATGGCGTCGGCTTCACCGGCGTCTCCGAAATTCAGCTGGAAGGCGCCGTGCGTGGCGCGCCGCCGATCACCTGCCCTGACCGCAACGCCGAATCCGTATGCCCCGAAGGCGTGCCTGTCATCCCAACGAAGCCCGGCGCGCTTGGCGAATTGCTGAACAGCGCGCCACAGCTGATGCAGCGCGTCACGACACTGACCGAGCGACTGGGCGAACTGGTCGATGACCGCAATCAGCGCCATATGGGCAATATCCTCGCCAATGTGGAAAAGCTGACGCAGGATCTGTCAGCCCAAGGCCCCGAAATCGGCCAGACATTGAAGCAAGCGCGCTTGACGTTAGAAAATGCGTCCAAGGCTGCTGAAGCGCTCGCCGCCGCTGCGAACAACACCAATGCCCTGATTACCGAAGACGGCAAGCCAATGATCCGCGATCTGCGGGCGACGGTTGCCAGTGCGCAAAGCACGCTTTCGACGCTGGATGCGACCTTCAAGGATTCGCAGCCGAGCATGCAGGCCTTCACGCGCGACACATTACCGCAGGTCGGCCTGCTGGTGCGTGATCTGCGTCAGGTTTCCAAGTCGCTCCAGTCCGTGACGGACAAAGTCGAACAGGGGGGCGCCGGTTCGATCATCGGCTCGCCATCGCTACCGGATTACAAGCCATGAAGGAGAATGCGGCGATGCGTCCGTCAAGGAATCCCGCGTCCAGCTTGAATGGTCGCTCTGCCAGCCGGGCGCTGATGGTCCTCGCCCTCGCGGCGGCGACTGCTGGCTGTGTGAGCTTTGGCGGCAAGGCTCCGCCTCGGCTTTTGACCATTGCGAGCGATGTGAAAGCCCCAGCGGGCGTTGCCAGCACGACGCCGAGCGCCAAGGCGATCTTCGTCGATGCGCCAAGCGTGCCCAAGGCATTGGCCACGCCACGCGTCGCCGTGCGCGAGAGCAGCACCGCCTTTGCCTATGTGAAGGACGCGATATGGGTTGATCTGCCAGCGCGGCAGTTCCAGTCCCTGCTGGCCGAGACGATCCGCGTGCGCAGCAATCGACTGGTGCTCGATCCCGATCAATATCTCGCCAGTTCAGGTCATATCCTGAAGGGTGATTTGACCGAATTTGGCATCGACGCCTCGACCAATCAGGCTGTTGTCACTTATGATGCGTCGATCCGGTCGCCCAATGGCGAGACGGTGACGCATCAGCGGTTCACGGCATCCGTGCCCATCGGCAAGGTCGCTGCGGACACGGTCGCATCGCCGGTCAATCAGGCTGCCAATCAGGTTGCCGTGGCCGTGGCCGACTGGATCGCGACGCAGCCCTGAGGGATGCCGGCGCGGTTAAAGCCGCGCCAGCTCTCGTCATGCCAGACTTTTCGTCACCTGCTCCAGGACATCCTTGGAGAGTTGCGGCTGCGCGGCGATCCGCTCCAACTCATTCCGCATCATGGCGCCTCGCTCCGCATCGAACCGCCGCCAACGGCCAAGCGGTGGCACCAGCCGCGCGGCAGTCTGCGGATTGATCTTGTCGAGCGCGATGATCGCATCGGCCACCATATGATAGCCTTTGCCATCCTTGCGATTGAACGCCCATTGATTGGCAGCGAACGCTACGAACAAAGACCGGGCGCGGTTGGGGTTCGTGAAGGTAAAGTCCGCATGCTGCGCCAACGCTTCGACATGCTCGACGGTATCAGGATGGAAGGCAAGCGCCTGCGTCTGGAACCATTTGTCCGTCACCAGCGCATTGCCAGCATAACGCGCGTGGAAGTCGCGCAACGCCTCTTCCCGCTGTGGCGCATCACTGCTCGCCAGCACAGCCAGGGCCGCCTGACGTTCCGTCATATTGTCCGCGCTCGTGAATTGCTCGAAGCTCAGCACCGGGCCATCGTCCGCCTGTGACGCGACAATGTAGCTGAGCGCGACACTGCGCAAACGGCGCGCAGCACGGGCATCGGGCGACAGCGAGAAGCCATTGCGTGCACAAGCGCTGTGCAATGCGCGCCAGTCGGCCTCCAGCTTTGTGCCAATCTCCCGTTGCAGCGCCTCGCGTGCGGCATGAATAGCATCCGGATCGACGATCTGCATCTGGTCGCCCAGATAAGCCTCGCTCGGCACGCGAACAGCCTCTGCGATGAAGGATCGATCGAGCGCCGGGTCGGCAATCGTCTGACGGATTGATTCGATGATCACATCGCTGTCGAGCGCACCGCCCGCAATATGGCCCAGCAGACTGTTGATCATCAGCTGCTGGAGCGATTCATAGCGATTGAAGGGATCGTCATCATGGGCAGCAAGGAACGCCAGATCCGCGACACTCTGCTCGGCTTCGACAATGATGGGCGCTGAAAAGCCGCGATTGATCGACAGGACCGGCGGCTGCTCGAAGCCCTCAAAACGAACTTCGCTCTGCTCTTTGGTGAGCACGTGCAGCTCCTCGCCGCGATGCGCGCCGGTCTCACGATCGAACAGCGCAAAGACGATTGGGATGGACATCGGCGCCTTCTCGGCGAGATCCGGCGTCGATGGCACAGCCTGCCGCAGTGCAAGCGTCACAGTGCCGTTCGCCGCATCATGCACCATCTGCACGGTCACGCGCGGCGTGCCGGCCTGGCTGTACCAGAGGCGGAACTGCGCAAGGTCGATGCCCCCGCCATCCTCCATCGCCTTGACGAAATCCTCGCAGGTCGCGGCCTGCCCATCATGCCGCTCGAAATACAGGTCAGTGCCTTTGCGGAACCGCTCCGGCCCCAGCAATCGCGCCATCATGCGGATCAGCTCGGCGCCCTTGTTATAGACGGTCGCGGTGTAAAAATTGCTGATCTCTGCATAAGCTTCCGGCCGAACCGGATGCGCCAGTGGCCCGCTATCTTCCTGAAACTGAGCCGCACGCAAGATCCGCGCATCCTCGATCCGCTTGACCGCGGGCGAGCCCATATCCGCCGAGAAGGTCTGATCGCGATAGACGGTGAAACCCTCTTTGAGCGAGAGCTGGAACCAATCCCGGCACGTCACGCGGTCGCCCGACCAATTGTGGAAATATTCGTGCGCGACGACGCTCTCGATGGCGTCATAATCCGGGTCCGTCGCCGTCTCCGGATCGGCCAATATGTAGCGCGTGTTAAAGATGTTGAGGCCCTTATTCTCCATCGCGCCGAAGTTGAAATCCGCCACTGCGACGATGTTGAACACGTCCAGATCATATTCGCGGCCATAAGCCTGCTCATCCCAGGCCATGCTGTCCTTCAGCGCCTTCATGGCGTGATCGGTGCGGGGGAGATCGGCCTCCTTCACCCAGATGCCGAGCGTGACGTCACGTCCGCTCATCGTCGTGAAACAATCTGCATTGCAGGCCAGATCACCGGCGACGAGGGCGAAGAGATAGCTTGGCTTGGGGAATGGATCGTTCCAGCGCGCCCAGTGCCTGCCATCGGGGAGGTCCCCTTGATCGACGGGATCGCCATTGGCGAGCAGCACGGGGAAGCTGGCCTTGTTGGCGCGCAGAATGACGTCATAACGCGACAAAACATCCGGCCTGTCCATGAAGAAGGTGATGCGCCGGAAGCCCTCCGGCTCGCACTGGGTGCAAAGCAGGCCGCCCGACGCATACAGCCCCATCAGCTGGGTGTTCGCCGCAGGGGCAATCTCCACTTCGGTCTCGATGAGATGCGCGTCACCGGACAGCGCAATTACCAGCGCGCCCTCATCCATTTGCCAGTCTGCGGGAGCGAGGGCCTTGCCATCGACGGCAACGCGCAGGGGCATGAGGCCGTCGCCATCAAGCCGCAGCGGGTGATCATGATCACCTGAGCGCGTAACGCTGAAACTCGCCTTCACCCGCGTCGCCTGAGGGTCGAGATCGAACTCAAGGCTGATATTCGGCGCGAGCCATGAGGGCGGGCGATAATCTTCGCGGCGGATGACGGCCAAGGGCGCGGCGGCTTGAGTCTTTTGAATGTCCATGCAGCGAACCTAGGGTGCGCCACCGCCCTGCACAACCAAGCTCGTCATCGCCTGACCTGTTCAAAACGCTTTGATACTGCTCTAAACGGCCAATGCCCCATCTTCTCATCTTCGGCCTCGGCCATACCGCCAGCCTTCTTTCACGCCGACTTGCCGCACAGGGCTGGACTGTCGAATCGACAGGCAGATCAGGCACGATGGCATTTGACGACGCGCAGGCCGTGCATGACGCCATTGCACGGGCGAGCCATATCCTTTCCTCTGTGCCGCCGCAGGATGATCATGATCCGGTCCTGAGCGCATATGGCGATGCTCTGTCGAGTTGCAGAGCGGACTGGGTCGGCTACCTCTCCTCAACCGGCGTTTATGGCGACACAGGCGGCGCCTGGGTAGATGAAACCGCTTCCATCGGTCTGGGGCGGCGCAATGCGCGTGCTGCGGCGGATGCGGCCTGGCAGGCGCTGGACCGGCCAACCCACATCTTTCGCCTGCCCGGCATTTACGGCCCCGGCCGCAGTGCGCTCGACCGTATTCGTGAAGGCCGTGCTCGCCGGATAGATGATGCAGCGCAAGTCTTCAGCCGCGTCCATGTCGAGGATATCATCTCGGGCGTGATCGCAGGCATGGCCGGACCTGACGGCATTTATAATCTGGCGGATGATCTGCCATGTCCGCAAAATCAGGTGATTGAGTTTGGTTGCGACCTGCTCGGGCTGGCACCGCTGCCGATGCAAAAGCTGGAGGAGGCGGGATTGTCACCGATGGCGCGCGCATTTTACGCCGAGAATAGGCGGGTCGCCAATCTGAAGGCGAAGCGCTTGCTCAAATGGCAGCCCCGTTATCCCGATTATCGCGCAGGCTTAGCCGCTTGCCTTGCCGCTGAAACGCTCGCGTAGGGCAATCATCATGCCACCTAGGGCGAGCACTGCGCCACAAACGGCCAAGCTCGTCCAGACATAGCTTTCAAAGATCGTTGAAAGCCCCATCGCAATGATTGGGATCAGAACGCCGGTATAAGCCGCAGGCCCCGCGCCGATGCGTTGCAGCAGCCGGAAATAGAGCGGAAAGGTAATCACCGATCCGGCCAGCGCGAGATAGACGACGCCCAGCCAATAGCCTGATCGCGGCTCTACAATTGGCGGGCCATCTACCGCCCACGCAAATACACCATCCGCCAAGGCTCCGATGGCCATCGCCCAGGTCAATTGCGCGATCATGGGCACCGAACGCGCCGTTGGCGAGGCCTGCATGACATTGGCGATGGAGGCGCACAGCACAGCGACGAGGCAGATTGCCAGCGCGCTCAGCACATCCTGTGGCGAGGCCGTGATGCTGGTGCGATATTCATTGAGGAAGAGCATCAGCACGCCGGCAACCGCGACGAGCGAACCAAGAACGAGGCCACGGCTGACCCTCTCTTGGAAGAATATCCGCGCAAAGACGCTGTTGGGGATCATCAGTAGGGCATAAACGAGCGCACATAGGCCAGAGGTGAGATGCACTTCCGCCCGATACAGCAGATTAAAATTGAGCGAAAAGTGCATGAAACCGAACAGCCCTGCGAACATCAAAACGCGCGGGCTCATTGCGAGCGATATTTTGCTCAACTTCGCGAGCAGCGCCATGCCAAACGCAGCGATGGCAAAGCGATAGCAGACCGACCAGCTTGCCGGGACAACCCCCAACTGATCGCGAATGACGATCCAGGTCGATGACCAGATTAGAGTGACCGCGACGAACGGCAACACGACGCCATAGGCCAGACGCGTACCGCTCATGATCGGCTGTTCATTGACCCGCGCCTCTCAAGGCGGCGATGGCCGCAGCCAATGGCGCCGCATCCGATGGCTGGTGATGCCAGCTGGTGACCATCCGCGCGCCACCCTTATCGCCCGTATAAAAGCCGAAGCCCTGCGCATTAAGCTGCGCAATCTCTTCGCTGTTAAGATCGATGAACACCATATTCGCTTCAACGGGGTGCATCAGCCGATCCGGCGCGGCTTTCGCCAAGGGCTGTGCCGCCAGATTGGACGCGCGCGCATTGGCCAGCCACAGATCATCATCCAGCAGCGCATGCAATTGCGCCGCCACATAACGCCCTTTGGAGAGCAGATGCCCTCCCCGCTTGCGCCGTCGCTGCGCCTCGTCCAGCCGGGATTTATCGAACAGGATCAGCGCCTCGGCATTCATCGCCCCATTTTTCGTGAAGCCAAAGCTGAGTGCATCAACACCAGCTCGCCAGCTCAGATCGGCAGGCGAGCAATCCAGATGGGCGATCGCGTTGGCGAAACGCGCGCCATCGATATGGAAGGCAAGGCCCCGCTCCCGGCAGACATCGCCAAGCGCCGCCATTTCGCCCGGCGTATAAACGCGGCCTGTCTCCGTGACATTGGTGAGCGACACTGCATAAGGCCGGGTCTTGTGAATCGACATGTCGATGCTCTCGATCCAGTCCCGCAGATCAGGCGCGGCGAGCTTGCCGTCCGCAGACCCACGCGTGAGCAGCCGCGCGCCGCCAGTTTGCAACTCGATCGCGCCACATTCATCCCCCACGACATGGGCGGACTCATGCGTGAGAATGCCGCCATAGGGCGGGCACAGCAGCGACAGCGCAAGCGCATTGGCCGCCGTGCCGGTCGACATCCAGATGACCGTCACCTCATGCTCGAACAACTCGGAGAAGCGGCCATTGAGGGCCTGATTGAGGGCATCGCCATCATAAGGCGTGTCTACGACATTGGCTTTGGCCATAGCCTCAAGCACGCGCGGGTGGACCGGCGCGATATTGTCCGATGAAAACCTCATGCGTAAGCGATGGAGATATTGGCGTGCGGCGTCAATCCGCCACGCCGTTCGCGAAATATCGTTAACCGTCCGTCAATGGTTGGCGCCTAAGCCGAGTGAGCAGCACATCCGACTTTTTGATTTCATGGCCGTTAAGGGATTTTGTCGACCCAGTATGCGCTCAAACTTGAGCGATCCGAGCGACGGCATCCGAGGCGTCCAAAGGACGAACATCATGTTTCAGGACGTCAAGCAGCGGTTCAATTTTCATCATCGGCTAAGCCAACCCGACATGCTGCATCATGGCCGCGCAGTTTTGCAGCTTGAAGCCGATGCACTTCAACGCTTTGCTGGCACGCTGGATGACAGCTTTTCATCGGCGGTGGAGATCCTACTTGGCACGCAAGGCCGGGTCGTTTTGAGCGGCATGGGCAAGTCGGGCCATATCGCGCGCAAAATGGCTGCAACCTTTTCATCGACCGGGCTGCCATCCTTCTTCGTCCATCCCGGCGAAGCGGCGCATGGCGATCTTGGAATGATCACCCCTGCCGACGTGATTGTCGCCCTATCAAACTCAGGCGCCACGGCCGAGTTGCTCCCCTTGATGCAGCATGCCCGCACCTTGGGTTGCCCAGTCATCGGCATCACATCGCATCAGCACTCACCGATGACGCAGATCGCCACCCTGTGCATTCTGCTGCCACGCGCAGAGGAAGCATGCGCCGCCAATATCTCGCCCACAACATCGACAACCTTGATGCTGGCGCTTGGCGACGCGCTCGCCGTTACCGTGATGAAGGCTCAGGGCATTTCGCGCTCGCAACTTGAGTTGCTGCACCCTGGCGGGGCAATTGGCTCACGCCTGCTGCCCGTGCGCAGGATCATGCATAGCGGGGATCGCCTGCCGCTCACCGCGCGCGATGCTTCGATGCAGGATGTGCTGATGATCATGACCGAGAAGAGCTTTGGCATCGCCGGGGTCGTGGATGATGCAGGCGACCTCATCGGCACGATCACCGATGGCGACTTGCGGCGGAACATCGAAGGGCTGCTCGCACGGAAGGCCTGTGACGTGATGACGGGCCATCCGAAAACAATCAGCGATGGGATGAGCGCTGAAGATGCACTCGCGATATTGGCGGTGAACAGGATCACGGCCCTGTTCGTGATGGACCCGGCTGCACCGATGCGGCCCATCGGCCTCATCCATATTCACGATCTCGATCGGCTGGATATTGCCTGAAGTAAGCAAGATGGCTTTGCGACATCCGCATGGGCGGCTATTGCGCTGACCATGACAGCATCCGCACCCCGCACCGTCTCCATCGGTAACCTCAATATCGCCAATGATCGCCCACTCGCGCTGATAGCCGGACCCTGCGCAATGGAATCGCGCGAACATGCGCTGGAGATGGCGCAAGCGCTCGTCGAGATGACGTCTTCGCTTGGTATGCCATTGATTTACAAAAGTAGTTTTGACAAAGCGAACCGTACATCAGCCAATGCGCCACGCGGCATCGGGCTGGCGTTGGCACTGGAGATTTTTGCGGAGATCAAGGAGCGCTTTGGCTGCCCGGTGATCACCGATGTGCATGAAGCGAGCCAGTGCGCAGCGGTTGCAGAGATTGTCGATGTGCTGCAGATTCCTGCCTTCTTGTGCAGACAGACCGACCTTTTGATCGCTGCAGCGAACACTGGCCGCGCGGTGAATGTTAAAAAGGGGCAGTTTTTGGCACCTTGGGACATGGCCAACGTGGCTGATAAAATTCGCGGCGCAGGCAATGACAAAGTGCTGCTTACGGAGCGCGGCACGAGCTTTGGATATAACACATTGGTGAGCGATATGCGGGGTTTGCCGATCCTCGCGGAAACGGGATGCCCTATCGTATTCGACGCGACCCACAGCGTTCAGCAGCCCGGCGGGAAGGGGACGAGCTCAGGGGGTGAACGGCGCTTTGTACCGGTGCTGGCGCGGGCCGCAGTGGCAATCGGCGTGGCGGCTGTCTTCATTGAAACGCATGAAGACCCTGACCGCGCGCCCAGCGATGGGCCAAATATGGTTCCGCTAAGCGAATTGCCTGCCCTGCTGGCAGACCTGCGCGCGTTTGACCAGCTCGCCAAGCGCCCGTTTAAAGCGGCAGTTTAGAAGCCGCCGCCGGTCAGCTTCTGACAAATCATATCGAGCTGTTCGAGGCTCGAATATTGCAGGGTGAGCGCGCCTTTGCCATTCTCATGATTGATGCCGACCTTGAGGCCCAGCAGGTCAGTCAGGTGCTGTTCCATCGCAACAAGATCAGGGTCGCGACCCGTTGATTGCGCCGAAGCCGGACTGCGTTTCGCTGAGCGCGCGCCATCGCGGGATTCCCGCACAAGCCGCTCGGTCTCGCGTACGGAAAGGCCCTTGGTCGCGATGGTCTTGGCAAGCGTTGAGCAATCAGCGGCACCGATCAGCGCACGCCCGTGCCCCATGCTAAGCTGTCCGACCATGACCAGATCCTGCACATCGGCGGGCAAATCCAGAAGGCGGATGAGGTTGGCGATGTGGCTGCGGGATTTGCCCACAATCCGCGCGAGGGCATCTTGGCTATGGTGGAACTGTGTGATCAGGCTGCGATAGGCCTGCGCCTCTTCGATCGCGTTCAGGTCTTCGCGCTGGATATTCTCGACGAGGGCAATCTCAAGCGTTTCAGCCTCACTGAATTCGCGTACAATCGCTGGAATCTGATGGAGTTGCGCTTTCTGCGCAGCCCGCCACCGTCGCTCACCGGCTACGATCTGATAGCGATCGCCGGATACGGGACGCACAATGATGGGCTGAATGATGCCGCGGGTCCGAATGCTCTCAGCCAGTTCTAGCAGCGCCTGCTCATCGAAGTGGCGGCGGGGCTGCTCCGGATGGGGCGCGATGCGGGAAATCTCGATCATGCGCACGGAGCGATTACCATCCTGGCGCTCGTCAGTGCGCGTGTCACCGCTGATCGAAACATCGCGATTCACATCACCGAGCAGAGCCGACAGACCTCTGCCCAACGGGCGCCGTGGAGCCGCCTTGCTGCTGCTTTCTGCTTCGCTCACGCTGCGATCTCCTGCTTGGGCAATTTCTCGATCAGCTCGCGAGCCAGATCCATATAGGCTTGCGATCCAGAGCAGCGCATATCGTAAATGAGCGCAGGCAGGCCGTGGCTCGGGGCCTCGGACAGGCGGACATTGCGTGGGATCACGGTCTTGAACACAAGGTCCCCCAGGCACGCCCGCACGTCGTCCGCAACCTGATCGGTAAGGCGGTTGCGGCGATCATACATAGTGAGCGCAACGCCAAGGATGGAAAGATCGGGATTAAATCTCGCGCGGATACGCTCAAAGGTTTGGAGCAGTTGTGACAGACCTTCCAACGCAAAAAACTCGCATTGCAGCGGCACGAGAATGGACTGGACGGCGACCATCGCGTTCACGGTGAGAAGACCCAACGACGGTGGGCAGTCGATCAGGCACACCTCCCACCGATGCGAACTCGCGCTCGACAGGGCATTGATGAGGCGATGGGTGCGCTCTTCCACATCGATCAACTCTATCTCAGCGCCTGAGAGATCCTGCGTTGCGGGGATGAGATCGAGCCCGGGCACGATTGTGGGCATGACCGCATCATCCAGCCCACACTCTCCCATCAACAGGTCATAGCTGGAATGGTTGCGGTCTTTCACATGGACGCCGAGACCAGTGGAAGCATTGCCTTGGGGATCGAGATCGATCAGCAAGGTGCGATGCCCGGTGGCAGCAAGTGCTGTGGCCAAGTTGATCGCAGTTGTGGTTTTACCCACACCACCCTTTTGATTGGCAATCGCGATGCTGATCATTAGCCTCTCCAACGTCCGGTGATTGCACGGTTTGCAGCGCTTAAATTTGGTGCCCGTACAGGATATTTGCGGCTGAGATTTTGAATGGTCACAATCGCGCTTTCGGCATCGGTGATGCTCTGTTCCACGTGGAACACGCCTTGCCATTTCCGCCGAACCGCTTCGACTTCACGCATAGCATTACGCCCTTTTGGAAGGAGCCACCTAGTGCTTTTGTTGCCTAGATGGCTGGCACTTGGAAGTAGCCGATCCAAAGGTGCATAAGCGCGCGCGGAAATAATCTGGGCTGGCTCATTGACCTCCAGCCGCTCCACTTTCGTGCTGCACACTTCCGCGTGAGGTAGCGCCAACGCCTCAATGCAGCGCTCTAAAAATGCCGACCTTAACGGCCGCATTTCTACCAGCTTGATAGGAGCGGAACGCACGCAGGCGATCACAATACCGGGAAAACCTGCACCTGTGCCGAGATCGACCCACAGCCCGTCAGTCTGATTCGTCGTAAGCGTGAGCAGCTGCGCGGAGTCAACAATATGCCGGCTCCAAATCTCGTCACGGCTCGCAGCGGATATGAGATTCTGCCGATCTGCTTCATCCAAAACCAAGTCGACGAAGAGCGTAAGCCGATTGGCAACTTGCTGATCATGCCAATCCTGTGATGCCAGCCAGGAACGAGCTTCTTCCTCTGTCATGCTGCGCGCTGCCGTGCCACGACCAGCAATGCGGCCAGTGCTGCTGGCGTGACGCCTCTGATTCGCGCGGCAGCACCAAGTGTTTCCGGCTGCGCCAGAGACAGTCGCTCGATCATTTCACTACTCAACCCGCCAATCCTCGAGAAGTCGAGATCGGGCGGCAGGAGAATTGCCTCATTCGCCCTGAGCGCGCGGACCTCCGCGTCCTGCCGCTGCACATAAGGATCATAAATGGCATCCTGCATAAGCTCACCGACCAAATCATCCGCCGCGGAGAATGTGGGAGCGATTGAATTGATATGGGTGATGTCGACTGTCGGAAAACGTGCCCATTCGCGCAACGTGCGTTGTATGCCATCATTGCGCACGTCCGCACCTGCCGATTGCAGCGTAGTCGCGGACGTTGGCTGATCAAGCACAGCGTCAAGCGACTGTCGCCTTGAACAGCGCTCTTGCCACCATGAGGCCCTCGCCTCGCCCACAAGACCATGCGCAATCCCAATCGGTGTAAGGCGGGTCGCCGCATTGTCCGCCCGCAATCGCAGCCTGAACTCTGCTCGCGCGGTCAGCATTCGATAGGGCTCGGTAATTCCTTGCAGGCAAAGATCATCGATCAAGACGCCGATGTAGCTTTCGCTTCGGTCGAGAATCAATGGCTCAAGATCAAGCGCCAACGCCGCCGCGTTTGCACCTGCAACTAACCCTTGGGCAGCCGCCTCCTCATACCCCGTCGTTCCGTTAATCTGTCCCGCAAGGAACAGACCCGGCATGATCGGCAATGCCAACCTGCGATCGAGCGAACGGGGGTCGATATGGTCATATTCGACCGCGTAACCGGGAACGACCATGTCAACATTCGACATGCCCTCCAGTGTTTTGAGGAATGCATGCTGCACATCAGCGGGGAGAGACGAACTCAGCCCGTTGGGATAGATGAGATTACTGCCCAGACCCTCTGGCTCGAGAAAGATCTGATGACCGTCACGATCGCCGAAGCGAACAACCTTATCCTCAATTGAGGGACAATAGCGCGGACCCCTGCCCTCGATATCGCCCGAAAAAAGCGGGGAAAGTGCAAGATTGTCCCGGATGATCTGATGGGTCTGCTCATTTGTCCGGCTTATGCCGCATCGCAACTGAGGCAGCCGATATTCCTCAGCAAGACCCATGAACGACATCGTCCAAGGCGCAGTGTCCGACGGCTGGTCAGGAAGCTGAGCCCAATCGATCGTTCGGCCATCCAAGCGCGCGGGCGTGCCAGTTTTCAGCCGCCCCATGGGAAGCTCCAGCGCGCGCAACTGTACTGCTAGTTCTTGTGCGGCATGTTCGCCAATCCGGCCGCCTGTTTCGCGCTCTTTCCCTCGGAACATGATGCCACCAAGGAATGTGCCGGTAGTAAGAATGACAGTTGGTGCGCTTATTTGGCTGTCGTCACTCAGCTGAACACCTTCGACCTTTTGCCCCGCTCCCAGGTTAAGCTTTGCAACTTCCCCTTCCACAATCTCCACATTCGCGTAAGCGCTCAGCATGTTTTGAATAGCTTCGCGATACCGTGTGCGATCTGCCTGAACTCGAGGCCCGCGGACCGCTGCGCCTTTGCTCGCATTGAGCATACGCCGATGGATAGCGGCGCGATCCCCTGCGCGCGCCATAAGACCGTCGAGGGCGTCAATTTCCCGAACGAGGTGGCCTTTGCCCAAACCGCCTATTGACGGGTTGCACGACATCTCCCCGATGCGATCCGCGTTGGCAGTGACGAGAGCGACTCGAGCGCCACATCGTGCCGCTGCTGCTGCGGCTTCAGTGCCCGCATGGCCGCCACCGACGACGATGACATCAAAGGCTGTGTAAACTCGCATTGTGCTGCAATAGAACGGGCACTGGATCGGGTCAAAGCATCATGGCGCTATTTCTGTTCCACGTGGAACATTCAGCTAAGCGACCTATTTCCCGATGCAGAAACCGCTGAACAGCTCGTCCAACATTGCCTCTGTCGTCGCAATTCCAGTGAGTTCGTCGAAAGCGCTCAACGCCTGTCTGAGACATTCACCGATCAGTATCTCGTCCTGCAACGCAACTGCCATGTGTAACGATTCTTCCACGCGATGCAGGACGGCATGCTGTCGTTCTGACAAGGCAAAATCTCCGGGCGCAGGCAAGAGCGAGGCTGCCTCTGCGCAGAGTGTTTCGACGACCGTATCAATGCCCTCGCCTGATACACTGGAGACACGCAATCCTTCAGCTAGGGAATGATCATGCAAATCCGCCTTTGAGGCGATATGAATTACCACGCCGAGAGCTTCGGGCAGTGCATGCTCGCTGCCCAACCACAAGACGATATCCGCTTGTGAAATAAGTGCCTCGGCACGACCTATCCCAAGTTTCTCAATCTCTTCGTCGGTCGCGTGGAGTCCGGCGGAATCCGATATGACAAATGGAACGCCGTGGAATGAAATCGCTGCTTCAATAATATCCCGTGTGGTCCCGGCATGGGGCGAAACGATCGCTGCATCCCGGCCAACCAGTGCATTGAACAGAGACGATTTCCCCACATTGGGCGGGCCACCAATCGCCACCCTTATGCCATCCTTCAACCGAGCCGATGTGGGCTTGGCGAGCTCGCGTCCAATTTCTGCAGCGACGATGTTGGACCGTTCCAATATTGCGGACAGGCCTTCGCCGTTGGAGACATCATCTTCGTCAGCAAAATCAAGTTGCGCCTCGATCTGCGCAGCGGCCCGGCGGAGTGCATGGGTCCATTCCGCGATCTTGCTCGAAAGCCCGCCTCCATACATTGCCATTGCGGCTCTTCTCTGGAGCACCGTTTCGGCGGCAATCAGATCGCCCAGTCCCTCAATGCCCGCAAGATCGATTTTTCCATTCAGAAATGCGCGTCGGGTGAATTCCCCCGGACCCGCTTTTCGCAAGCGGGGCAGTCCAGCCAAGGCGGATTCCACATCTTGCACAACGGCACGTGAGCCATGACAATGCAGCTCAACCTGATCCTCACCGGTCTCCGTGCGCGGCCCCGGAAAACAGATCAGCAAAGCCTCATCGAGCAGCTCGCGCGTCTCTGGGTGAAATATGCCTCGCAGGCCTGCCTGCCTTGGCGCAGGTAATGCACGGTCCGTAACCGCTCGGGCCGCATCAAGCGCCGCTGGTCCACATATGCGGATAACCGCAATGGCTGCCGGAACCTGTCCGCTAGATAGCGCGAAAATCGTGTCTCGGTCGGGCATCAATCAGATTCAGGCCTGGGTCCTAGCCGTCCTTCTTGCCAGCCGCGCCGGAAGCGCCGATGCCGATATCCATCATGCTGGAAAACAGCTTCATGCCCGCATCGCCAATCGGCGAAAGACCGCGGAACATCTTTTCCATCTGCTCCAGATTACCCTGCCCGCTCATCGCATCCATGACTGACTGAATATAGAGATCATGGATCGGCTTGAGATCCGGCAGGCCCAGAAAGCCGCGGGCCTCCTCGGGCGTGCATTCAACATCAACCTGAAATTTCATGAGAAGTGCTCCGCCTGATCAGTTCGGCCAGCATGCCGCATCCTGCCGCAATTAGCCAGTAGTGGATGGGCTGATGCACTTGCTGGACCGCTTGGTCGGTAAAATCAAAACTCCCGCGCCTGCATTCAAGCGCGGGAGTGATATTTTGTTAGCGCAGGAGTTGCAGCAGGCCGATCTCCTGATCGGTGATTCCGGTGTAGATCATCGAGCCTGCAACATAGACGATCACGATCAGACCGATCCATGCGATCCAGCGATAACGCTCGATATATTTGGCGATGATATTGGCAGCAACGCCCATCAGGCCGACCGCAAAAACCAGACCGATCATCAAGATGCCTGGATGGTCACGCGCGGCGCCAGCGACTGCCAGCACATTGTCCAGGCTCATCGAGACGTCAGCAAGGGCAACAGCCCAGGCGGCGCCTGCAAAGCTTTTGGCTGGCCGCAGACCGCTGCTTTCATCGCCTTCGATCTCAGGCGAACCTGTGCTCTGGCCAAAACCATGCCCAATCTCGCGGTACATCTTCCATGCGACCCAGAGCAGCAGCACGCCGCCAGCGAACACAAGGCCAATGACCTGCAGAAGCTGGGTGACGACCAGCGCAAAGGCGATGCGCAACACCAATGCCGCGATAATGCCGATGAAGATGACTTTGCGGCGCTGATCAGCTGGCAAGCCAGCCGCGAGCGCACCGATCACGATGGCATTATCGCCAGCGAGAACGATGTCGATCAGCAGAACCTGCCCAAAGGCAAGCCAGGCGCTCGTGCTGCCAGAGAAGAGGTTGCCGATATCGGCGACGATATGGGACCAGATATCCGTCATGGCTTGGCGCTATCCTGGCTTAGTTATTGATTCATCGTGGCAAAGAAGTCTTCATTTGTCTTAGAATCCTTCATCTTGTCCAGCAGGAATTCCATCGCGTCGATGGTGCCCATCTGCATGAGGATACGACGAAGCACCCACATTTTGGAGAGCTTATCCTTCTCGACCAGCAGCTCTTCCTTACGCGTGCCGGACTTGCCGACATCAAGCGCAGGGAAGATACGCTTATCGGAGACCTTGCGATCCAGCACGATTTCCGAGTTGCCGGTGCCCTTAAACTCTTCGAAGATCACTTCGTCCATGCGGCTGCCGGTGTCGATCAGCGCCGTTGCAATGATGGAGAGCGAGCCGCCCTCCTCAATGTTACGCGCGGCACCAAAGAAGCGCTTGGGGCGCTGGAGCGCATTGGCATCCACACCGCCGGTCAGCACCTTGCCGGAGCTTGGCACCACCGTATTGTAGGCGCGGCCAAGGCGGGTGATGGAATCGAGCAGGATGACGACATCCTTCTTATGCTCGACCAGACGCTTGGCCTTTTCGATCACCATCTCGGCGACCTGAACGTGGCGCGTGGCAGGCTCGTCAAAGGTGGAGGAAACAACCTCACCCTTCACGCTGCGCTGCATGTCGGTGACTTCCTCGGGGCGCTCATCGATGAGCAGCACCAGCAGGAACACCTCTGGATGATTGTCCGTGATCGCCTTGGCGATGTTCTGCAGCAGCACGGTTTTACCCGTGCGTGGCGGCGCCACGATCAACGCGCGCTGGCCCTTGCCCTGCGGCGCAATGATGTCGATCACGCGGGCAGATTTATCCTTGATCGTGGGATCAAGCGTGTCGAGGCGCAGCTTTGAATCGGGATAGAGCGGCGTGAGATTGTCGAAATTAACGCGGTGACGGACCACATCGGGATCATCGAAGTTCACGGAGACCAGCTTGGTCAGCGCGAAATAACGCTCGCCATCCTTGGGCGCGCGAATTTCACCTTCCACCGTGTCGCCGGTCCGCAGACCGAATTTACGCACCTGATTGGGGGAGATATAAATATCGTCCGGACCAGCGAGATAATTGGCCTCGGGACTACGCAAGAAGCCAAATCCGTCGGTCAGCACCTCGATGGTGCCTAGACCCATGATCTGCTCGCCATTTTCCGCCTGCTCCTTGAGGATGGCGAACATGAGATCCTGCTTGCGCAGAGTCGAAGCCCCTTCGACACCGAGATCTTCGGCCATCGCAACCAGTTCGGCAGGCGCTTTGCGTTTCAAGTCTTTGAGATGCATGAGAAATGAGTTCCGACTCTAGGCTTTTGGAATTGGGAGCGATTTGGGAATTTAGGAGCGATGTGCCGGAACGCCGTCGTATCGGCGTCACGAGCGCGAACATGGCGCTCCAAGAGGAAGTCAGCCGGAATTAGGCCTAGGCTCAGCCCAAGTCAAGAGAACCCAGCGTCAACGCGATATGCTGCCCTTGGCTGGCCTAGAACGGCTTTACAATGACAAGAACGACAATCAGCGTCACCAGCAGCGCCGGAACCTCATTCATCATCCTAAGGCGCTTTTCCGGCCAGGCCCGCTCGCCATTGGCAAGCTTTTTGGCATAGCCGACAACCCAGCCGTGATAGCCCGTCAGCAGGATGACGAGCAGGAATTTTGCGTGGAACCAGCCATCGCTCCAGGCGCCGATATGGAAAGCGAGCAACAGCCCGAATATCCACACAAGGATGATGGACGGGTTGAGGATGATGCGCTTCATGCGCGTCTCGCGCTCGATCCATGCCTGATCTTCCGGCGAGCTGGGCTCGGTCTGGTGATGATAGATGAAATAGCGCGGGATCATGAACAGGCTCGCCATCAGAAAAATGACGAAGATCACATGCCCGGCGAGCACCCAGGGATAGGCCGCGCCCAAAAATCCGATGCCGGGCAAGATGGACATGAAATCCCTGTTCCTTCTACTTCAGTCAGGCGCGTGAGATGGCCCTTTTAGACCGGTCACGCAGCAATTGGAACGGCTTAGCTTAAGCGCCTCGCACCAGCGCGACTAGCTGCTTGACATGCTCGATCGGCGTATCAGGCAGGATGCCATGCCCGAGGTTGAAGATATGGGGCCGGTCGGCCAGTGCTTCGAGGATATGATCCACAGCGCGGTCGAGCGTGTCACCGCCCGCAATCAGCGCCAGCGGATCGAGATTGCCTTGCAGAGGCAGATGGGCGGGCAATTCACGTGCGGCCCAGACCGGATCGATTGTCTCATCCAACCCCAGCGCATCAACGCCCGTCCCCACCGCATAATCGACGAGCTTGGCACCAGCGCCCTTTGGGAAGCCGATGATCGGCGTATCGGGATGGCGCGCCTTGAGCGCTTTGACGATCCGCGCATTGGGAGCAATCACCCATTCGTTGAACTGCTGCGGGCTGAGCGAGCCAGCCCAGCTATCGAATAATTGCACCGCATCGACACCAGCTTCGATCTGCGCAGCGAGATAATCCACGGTCGCCATTTCGATGGCCGCGATGATCGCGCCGAACTTGGCCGGGCTTTGATAGGCCATGCGCCGGGCTGCGGCATGATCCTTGCTCCCCATGCCCGCCACCATATAGGTCGCGACGGTCCAGGGGCTGCCCGCAAAGCCGAGGAAGGTCGTCTGCGGGTCCAGAGCAGCCTTCACCCGCTTGACCGTGCCGATGACGGGCGCAAGGCGGCTGGGATCAGGCGTGAGGGCGCTCAGATCGGCACCAGCCAATGGCGGCGCAAGTCTTGGCCCCTCGCCTGCCTCGAACCACAGATCCTGCCCCAGCGCGTGCGGAATGACGAGAATGTCGGAAAAGAGGATCGCACCATCAAAGCCGAACCGCTTGATCGGCTGCAACGTCACTTCCGCCGCACACTCGCTATCATAGCATAGATCGAGGAAGCCGCCCTTCTCAGCCCGCAAGGCGCGATACTCAGGCAGATAGCGACCGGCCTGCCGCATGAGCCACAGCGGTGGCCGGGCAGGACATTCGCCACGCAACACACTCATGAGGGGCTTCGTCACGTCTTGATGGACGAGGGGCGGGTTATGCACGGGCCAATATCCTAAAGTAAAATTATATAAGGTTGTTGGAGTCAGTTGGGGCGTGGATAACGGGCATTATTGCGCCATCCTCACTTTGCCAACAGCTTGACGAATGAAATGCCATGCGGGTTCCGCGAGTCATTCCATTCGTCCACAGGACTCACAGCCTGTGGCAAACCGCGTTCGCCTGTGGATGAACCTTGGGCGGAGTGGCGGAGACTGCGCATGAAATCGTCCTCCCCACTTATCCACAGCGCTGTCCCTTGAATATTCCGCCATTTGTCCACATGACCCTCCAATGGACCGTCTCAATCTTCATCTCCTCTCGGATTCCACTGGTGAAACGCTGGAACATATCGGCAAGGCGGCCATCGCCCAGTTCGAGAATGTGGAGACGATCCGCCATTTCTGGCCGATGGTGCGCTCCGAGCAGCATCTTCAGCGCATTCTTGAAGAGGTGGCGCGCAACCCTGGCATGGTGCTGTTCACGCTGGCCAATCAGGGCCTGCGCAAAACGCTTGAAAATGGCTGCCGGGCGCTCGGCATTCCCTTTGTGGCGCCGCTCGATCCGGTGACGGATGCAATGTCGAACCTGCTGGGGCAGGAAACCCGCAATCGGCCGGGGCGCAAGCATGTGCTGGATGAAGCCTATTTTGCGCGGATCGACGCGATCCAGTTCACCATTGCCCATGATGATGGCGTCGGCTGGGAGAATTGGGAAGAGGCGGACATCGTGCTGGCGGGCGTCTCGCGCACATCCAAGACGCCGACGAGCATCTATCTCGCCAATCGCGGTTACAAGACCGCCAATATCCCCCTCGTGCTGGAATCGCCGCCCCCCACGACGCTGTTCAACCTGCGTCACCCGATGGTGGTGGGCCTCACCACCAGTGCCGAGCGGCTAGTGCAGGTGCGCCGCAATCGCCTGCTCTCGCTTAATCAGGCCCCGGAAACCGCTTATGTCGATCTGGAACGGGTGAATAATGAGGTCGCGCATGCGCGGCGGATGTTTGCCGATCAGGGCTGGCCAGTCATCGATGTGACGCGTCGCTCGATCGAGGAAACCGCGGCGGCGATCGTCAATCTCTATCAGGAGCGGCTCAAGGGCGGCGTGCATGCGCTGGGCACGTTGAGCGGATTGGGGCCAGTATGAGCGGGCCGCACTTGTTGCTCGCTTCGCAAAGCGAGGGTCGCCGCCGGATGCTGACCGATGCCGCCGTGCCGTTCGAGACGGTTCATGCCGGGATCGACGAGGAAGCGATCAAGGACAGCCTTGTCGATGAAGGCCTTGGCCCGCGCGATCTGGCCGATGCGCTGGCGGAATGGAAAGCGCGGCGCCCTTCCATGCGCAACCCCGGCGCTCATGTGCTGGGCTGTGACCAGACTCTCGAGCTGGATGATGGCAGCCGCATCGACAAGGTCGAGACGCGCGATGAGGCAGCGGCCTTGCTCGCGCGGATGAGCGGGCGGACGCATAAATTGCATAGTGCCGCCGTGATGGCGCTCGCAGGCGAAACGATCTGGCGGCAGATTGAAAGCGTGATGCTGCAGATGCGGCCCCTGAGCAGCGCCTTTATCGATCAGTATCTCGATCTGGATTGGGATAATTGCCGCTGGTGCGTGGGCTGCTACCGGATCGAAGGGCCGGGCGCGCAGCTATTTTCCAAAATTTCCGGCAGTCTTTTCGCCGTTCAGGGGCTCCCGCTGCTTCCATTGCTCGACTATTTGCGCACGCGCTCTATTCTAGCGGCATGAGTGAACAGCGCCCCTATGCCGAGGTGATCGGCGACCCGATTGCCCACAGCAAATCCCCAGTCATTCACAATTTCTGGCTGGAGACGCTGGGGATCGATGCGGAGTATCGCAAAACGCGCGTCGAACCGCATGAGCTGGCCGGCTATTTTCTGATGCGCCGGGCTGATCCGGATTGGCTCGGCTGCAACATCACCATTCCGCACAAGATTGCGGCGATGGATTATGTCGATGATCCGGGCGGCGTGCGTGAGCGGATCGGTGCGATCAATACGGTCGCGTGCGAGACCGGCGGGCCATTGATCGGCACGAATACGGATGCTGGCGGCTTCCTCCAGCCCCTGCTGGCGCGCAAATGGCGGGGCAGCCGCGCGGTGCTTGCGGGCACGGGCGGCGCGGCGCAGGCGATTGGCTTTGCGCTGCGTTCTGTGGGCGTGACCGACCTGACGATCGTCGCGCGCGATGCGGCAAAGGGCAAGGCCCTACTCAAACGGCTTGGCATGACCGGCCATGTGCAGGATTTCTCGGCAGCGCTGCCAGAGACAGACCTGCTGGTAAATTCAACCTCGCTGGGCATGATCGGCCATGAGGTTTGGGAACCCGATCTTGCCCCCCTCGCCGCCACGGCGATGGTTTATGACATTGTCTATGCGCCCCTAGAAACACCGCTGTTGAGCGCTGCAATGGCGCGTGGCCTCGAAACGGTGGATGGATTGGAAATGCTGATTGGTCAGGCGGCGCTGGCCTTCGACATTTTCTTCGATGCCGAGGCGCCACGCGAACAGGATGTGGAACTTCGCGATCTGTTGCTTGCGCCCGTCGATGCGTGACGGTCTCGCGCAACCGCTCTGAAGCAGGCTGATGCCGCACCGCCCTTTTCGCGTCGGCCTGACCGGATCGATCGGCATGGGCAAATCCACCGTGGCGCAGATGTTCCGTGCTCAGGGTGTTCCGATGTTCGATGCGGATGCCGAGGTTCACCGGTTGCAAGGCCCGGGCGGCGCGGTTGTTAAGGCAATCGAAGCGCGTTTTCCTGGCACGACTGGCCCTGCCGGTGTCGATCGGAAAAAGCTCGGCAGCCTCGTGCTCGGTAAGCCCGATGAGCTCCATGCGCTTGAGCGCATCGTCCATCCCGCTGTTGCTGCCTCGCGCCAGCGCTTCCTGCAGCGTCATGCCAGCTACAAGATGGTGCTGCTCGATATTCCGCTGCTATTCGAGACGCGTGGGGAAAAGCAGATGGATCTGGTCATCGTGGTCAGCACATCCTCCTTTCTCCAGCGTCGCCGTGTTCTGCGTCGCCCCGGCATGACGCACAGCCGCTTGACCAAAATATTGGCGAACCAGATGCCCGATCATGTCAAACGCGCTCGGGCTGACGTGATAATCGACACGGCAGGTCCCAAATGGCGCACAAAAGCGCGTGTTGCGCGCCTCGTCGCTTGCCTTCGCCGCGCGCTGGTCCGATAGTGCCTATCCAACGAGTCATGAGCCCAAATGCGCGAAATCGTTTTCGATACTGAGACTACCGGCCTTGATCCCGCGAGCGGCGACCGCCTCGTCGAGATTGGCTGTGTAGAGCTGATCAATCGCATGCCTAGTGGCGCTACCTATCATGCCTATTTCAATCCGGATCGGGATATGCCGTCCGCCGCCGAAGCCGTGCATGGCCTCTCGGCGCGCTTCCTGTCCGATAAGCCGCGCTTTCCGGACAAGGCCGGCGAACTCCTCGATTTTCTGGGGGACTCGCCGCTGGTCGCCCATAATGCGCGGTTCGATTTCGGCTTTCTGAATGCCGAGCTGGATCGCTGTGGTCGCCAGAAGATCGATCTGGCGCGGATGATCGACAGCCTCACCATTGCGCGCACCCTGCATCCCGGCGCCAAGCATAGCCTTGATGCCTTGTGCAACCGCTACGGGATCGACCGCAGCCACCGCGTCAAGCATGGCGCCTTGCTGGATGCCGAACTGCTCGCACAGCTTTATATCGAGCTCACCGGCGGACGGCAGATTGGCCTTACGCTCGTGGCAGACGATATTGCCGATGCGGCATCCGATATCGGCATCATCATGGTGCCTATGCGTCAGGTCGTGCGACCGGCGCGTCTCTTTCCCGCGAGTCCGGAGGAACTTCAGCGGCATGCAGCATTTTTGACGAAACTCGAAAACCCCTTGTGGCTCGATCAGCGCGCCTGAGCGCGATTTGTTCGGCTCACAAATGTCTGTGGGGCGTTTAAACAGACGATAAGGTCGAAGAAGAAGGAGAAATTTTATGGACATCCGCGTATCTGGCCATCAGGTCGACACGGGCGAAGCGCTTAAGACGCATGTCGCCGACCGGTTGCAGGCCATCGCCGATAAATATTTCTCGCGCACCATTTCCTCAAACGTCACCTTCAGCAACGCGCCGCATGGCGCCTTCCGGTGCGATATTGTCTGCCATGTGATGGCGGGCCTCATCCTGAAGGGTGCAGGCGAAGCGCAGGACGCACATCTTGGTTTCGATCAGGCAGCCGACCGCATTGAGAAGCAGCTGCGCCGTTATATGCGCCGCCTCAAGGATCGGCATGAGCAATATGCCAATGCCGAGGCACAGCGCGATGTGACGCCAGCCATCGATGGCATCGATGACGCCAGCTATGTGGTGTTCCAGGCGAACGAACAGGAAGAAGAGCCCGAGGCGGATGCACCCGTCGTCATCGCAGAAATGCGGGTGGATATTCCAAGAGCCTCCGTTTCGGACGCTGTCATGATGCTCGATCTGCGCAACACCAATGCGCTGATGTTCGTGAACAGCGCCACCACCGCGTTCAACATGGTCTATCGCCGCAATGATGGCACGATCGGCTGGGTGGAACCGCCCAAGGCCTGACCGCTCCGGCAGGATCGCCGATCATCCACAGGCTTGGCGCATCCGCGAGACACGCGCGGTGCGCCAAGTTGGTTGACCCAGCAAAGCTTTGCGACTATCTGCGCGACAGTTTTTCCAGGCGGCCGCAACAGGTTAATGTTACAACCTGCGCGTACCAATCCCGCTACCGGCCGCAGGATACGGGTTGAACATGGATAATTTCAGCGACTTGCTCGCGACGAACGCCGTTTCGTCGGCGGTGACAGTTCCCAATAAGAAGCAGCTTTTCGCGAAGCTGGCGCAGCTTGCGGCGGATGCCTATGGGCTCGATGCCTCGCAAGTGTTGGAGCGGATCACCGAGCGTGAGCGGCTGGGGTCGACCGGGTTCGGCGGTGGCATCGCCATTCCGCATGCCAAGTTGGACGCGCTGGATCAGGTTCGCGGCGTGGTGATTCTGCTCGCCGAGCCAATCTCCTTCGATGCGATCGATGAGTCGCCGGTTGATGTGGTGTTCATGCTGCTCTCGCCATCTGACAGCGGGGCTGAGCATCTCAAGACTCTGGCGCGCGTCTCACGTCTGCTGCGTAGCGAACGTCATCTGGCCCGCATTCGCGGCGTTAATTCGGATTCTGCGCTCTATGCGCTCCTCGCCGGCGGCGAGACGCGTGACGCTGCCTGAGGGCCGATCACCCTCTGGCGAGGCCGCGCATTTCCGCGCACTTGAGCGGCTCTATGCCTCCGCGCCGATCAACACCCTGTTTCCATCTAAGCTGGATATCCTGTCATCGGGGACCGCGCGCATCCGGTTCGACATCACGCCTGACTATTTCCATGCGGCGCAAGCCACGCATGGCACCGTCTATTTCAAAATGCTCGATGACGCGGCCTTTTACGCGGCCAACAGTCTGGTGAGCGATCGCTTCCTGCTGACCACAGCCTTCAATCTGTTTTTCACCAAGCCGCTCAAATCCGGGCCGATCATCGCCGAGGGGCGCTGGCTAAGCGGCAAGCGGCGGGTCTATGTTGCCGAGGCACGGCTGCTGGATGGCGAAGGCGAAGAGGTTGGCCGCGGCACTGGCACCTTCATGCGGTCTACAATCCCGCTCGCAACACTCCCCGGCTATTCCCATTCTGGGACAGATGGGATTGACTGATCGACTGACGAGCCAGCTGCTCGTGCAGGCTCTACTGCGCAGTGTGCAATCGGCTGGTGGCATGGCGATGGTGCTTCACCGGGGTGAGCAAATGAGCGGCGCTATCGTCGTCCAGATCATGGAGCGCGGCCAGAATCTCGGCCTATTTGAGCGTGTTACCGCGCTAGATGGGAGCGTCAGCCTGATGGCGGTTGGCCCCAAGATCGGTTGCGAACCATCTGAAATAAATCAATATATTGAGCGCCGAACCCGCGTTGACCCCGATATATGGTTCATCGAACTGGATATCGCGGATGGACAACGCCTCGCCGCCAAGCTCCTGTGCTCGGGTTGACACTCTGACGGGTTAAGCCCAGAGGCGCCTTCACTCGCGCAGGTTGCGGTCGGCTGGTCAATCGGACTGGCTGTTGCAAACACGCAGACGGGGGGCGAACCGACGCTTTGCATGGCTGGATATCCATCTGGCCCAAGCGTCGCCATTCGACCAACCGCATAGACTAGAGATTGAATGCGCAACCGTGTCGTCGTCGCCATCATGGCGACAACTGGACTGCTAACGTCCACCATTGCTCTGGCAGAGATCAACGATAATCGTGCCACTGTAAAACTGTCTAACTCGTTCGAGGTTCCCGCCTTTGTCGCTGCCGATGTTGCAGCCCCTGTCGCGGTAGAGCCCAGCGCAAACTCAAACTACGCTTCCACTGCACAAGCAGACCCTGCAGATTCCCTCTCCGAAATGGTCGAGCGCCTCGATGCTGCTCAAGTGACCAACGAGGACATCCACTGCCTCGCCACCACCGTCTATTATGAAGCGCGCAGCGAGAGCCTTGCCGGCCAGCTTGCCGTCGCTAATGTGGTGCTTGAGCGCTCCAAATCCGGTCGCTTTCCCAAAGATCTTTGCGGCGTCGTCAAGCAGGCTGGTCAATTCAGCTTCGTGAAGGGCGGTCGCTTGCCGAGCGCGCCCAACAATGCGGGCCAGTGGCAGACCGCCAAGGCCATTGCGCACATCGCGATGGATGGCAGCTGGGCCAACCCTGTTCAGGGCGCGCTGTTCTTCCATTCGAGCCGTGTTTCACCCGGCTGGCGGCATGAGCGGATCACCCGCATTGGTGGACACGTCTTCTACCGCTAAAACTGCAATCTGATTTGACGAGCGATACGGGCATTTGCCTGCATCGCTTGTTCTGCGCTTGATGATGTTCACTCATTGTTCTAATCACGCACGATGATCACTGCATCTTTACCGGACAACCCCGCCGTCGTAGACCAGACGTCGCCTGTCGCTGATGGGACCGCACGCAGTGTGACGCGCGGCGTTTTGCGGCTGTTCGCGCGCCATGATATTTTCGGTATTCCCGAAGTCCCTCTGCCCAATGGGCGGCGGCTGGATATCATGGCCGTGGACGCGCGCGGGCTGATCATCGCCGTCGAGATCAAGTGCAGCCGGGCGGATTTGCTGGGCGATGGCAAATGGCCGGATTATTTCGACTATTGCGACCGTTATTTCTGGGCCGTGCCAGCCGGGTTCGATCTCACCCCGTTCCAGAGCGAAGCGCTGTGGCCGAGCCGGACTGGGTTGATCGTCGCGGATCAATATGATGCCGAGATCGTCCGCGCGGCACCAACGGAGTCGCTGAGCGCTGCCCGCCGCAAGGTGGAGGTGCAGCGCCTGGCGCGCCGGGCCGCCCGACGGCTGGCGCAACTGGCCGATCCGGACGGGCAAGTCCTGTGGAACGAGCAAAGCTAGCCTCCAGCATTTCCTGCTGAAATCGCCCGCGTGAAGCCACTTGTTTGGGAAGGGTCCCAACCGCTAAGGCCAAGGCTTGCAGACTTGGGAGAGTTCGTTGAGCCAGACCCTATATCCCGTTCCAGCAGAATGGCGCGCGCGCGCCTATGTTGATGCCCAAGGCTATGCGGATGGCTATGCCCAATCGCTGACCGATCCCGACGCTTATTGGCGTAAGGAAGCGGCCCGGTTGGACTGGATGACGCCCTTCACCCGCGTGAAGGAGGCGAGCTTCGACGAGGCGGACTTCGGCATCAAATGGTTCGCTGATGGCACGCTCAATATTGCCGCCAATTGCCTGGACCGGCATCTCGCCGAACGGGGCGATGTTCCAGCCATCCTGTGGGCCGGTGATGATCCATCGGAAAGTCGATCGATCAGCTATCGCGAACTGCATGAGGATGTCTGCCGTTTCGCGAACATCCTGAAAGGGCTGGGCGTCCGCAAGGGCGATCGTGTCACCATCTATATGCCGATGATTCCCGAGGCGGCGATGGCGATGCTCGCCTGCGCGCGGATCGGCGCGATTCATTCCGTCGTGTTCGGCGGCTTTTCGCCAGATAGCCTTGCTGGCCGGATCACTGATTGCGATTCCTCCATCGTCATCACGGCTGACGAGGGCCTTCGGGGCGGCAAGAAGATCCCGCTCAAGGCAAATGTGGACAAAGCGCTCAAGGATTGCTCGGGCGTCACCTCCGTCATCGTCGTGCGGCGCACGGGCGGCGCGGTTGCGATGGTTGAGGGTCGAGACCATTGGTATGAAGATCTGCGCAGCGCAGCGTCAACCGACTGCCCGGCGGTCGAAGTCGGCGCGGAAGATCCGCTGTTCATTCTCTACACGTCCGGCTCCACCGGCAAGCCCAAGGGCGTGCTGCACACAAGCGGTGGCTATCTGCTCTGGGCTGCGATGACGCATCATTATGTGTTCGATTACCGGCCCGGCGATATTTACTGGTGCGCGGCGGATATCGGCTGGGTCACGGGGCACAGCTATATCGTCTATGGTCCGCTCGCAAATGGCGCGACGACGGTGATGTTCGAGGGCGTGCCCAACTACCCGGATTTCAGCCGCTTTTGGCAAGTGGTCGATCAGTTCAATGTCAGCACATTTTATGCAGCGCCCACTGCCATCCGCGCGCTGATGCGTGAAGGCGAGGACTGGGTGAAGAAGACCAGCCGCAAGAGCCTGCGCATCCTGGGGTCCGTCGGCGAGCCGATCAACCCGGAAGCATGGGAATGGTATCATCATGTGGTGGGCGACAGCCGCTGCCCTATCATGGACACATGGTGGCAGACCGAAACCGGCGGGCATATGATCACGCCGATGCCGGGCGCTGTTGACCTGAAGCCGGGCAGCGCGACTAAGCCCTTCTTCGGCGTGCTGCCGCAGATCGTGGATGCAGAGGGCAAGGTTCTGGAGGGCGCGTGCGAAGGCAATCTCGTGATCGCAGAAAGCTGGCCGGGGCAGATGCGCACCTTGTGGGGCGATCATGATCGCTTCTTCCAGACCTATTTCAGCACCTATCCCGGCAAATATTTCACCGGCGATGGCTGCCGCCGCGATGAGGATGGCGATTATTGGATTACGGGCCGCGTCGATGACGTCATCAACGTCTCGGGCCATCGCATGGGCACGGCAGAGGTTGAAAGTGCGCTGGTGGCCCATTCAAAGGTCGCTGAGGCGGCGGTCGTCGGCATGCCGCATGATATCAAGGGGCAGGGCATTTACGCTTATGTAACGCTCAACGCAGGCGAGGAAGGCGACGACGCGCTGCGCAAGGAGCTGGTGCAATGGGTGCGGCGTGAGATCGGCCCCATCGCAACGCCTGACGTCATCCAGTTCGCGCCTGCGCTCCCCAAGACCCGTTCAGGCAAGATCATGCGCCGCATTCTGCGCAAGATTGCGGAGAATGCCGTAGACCAGTTGGGGGATATCTCGACTCTGGCCGATCCGGCGGTGGTCGAGCATCTTGTGGCGAACCGCCAGCAAAGCGCAGGGTGACATCAACAGACCAATCACCAACCACCTCAACGATCGCCTCCCGGCTTGCATCGGGCGGCGACCCCTGCTAACCGGCCCCGCGTGTCAAGGGGGTGCGCCAGCGCCCCTCTTTTTCTGGCGCGATTCAAATCGAACGAAGAGGCGTAGGCGCGCGTGGAGAATTCCAGCGGTATTCAGGCTAGCTTAGCGGGGCGTTATGCGCTCGCGCTGTTTGGGCTGGCACGTGAAAGCAATGCGCTCGATTCGGTCGCTGCGAGTCTTGAAACGCTCAAGGCTGCACTGAACGAATCAGCGGATCTCAAGACATTGACGCAGAGCCCTTTGATTGGCCGCGACGATGCAGCACGGGCAATTGCAGCAGTCGCCGCAACGCTCGGGCTGGATCCTTTGACGACCAAGACGCTCGGCGTGCTGGCGCAGAATCGCCGCCTGTCGCAGCTCTCCAACGTCATTCGCGCATTTCGCACATTGCTCTCATCCCATAAGGGTGAGACGCGGGCCGAAGTGACATCCGCCTTTCCGCTTGCCGATGCGCAGCAGGCCGCACTGGTCAAGCAGCTCAAGGCGCGCACGGGCCGTGATATGGCTCTGGATCTTACGGTCGACCCGGCCATCATGGGTGGCCTCATCGTGAAGATGGGCAGCCAGATGATCGACAGCTCGATCCGCACCCGACTGAACAGACTCGCTCAAGCTATGAAGGGCTGAAAAGCCCTCGAACAGGTTCGATGAAAGGTTGAACATGGATATCAACGCCGCAGAAATTTCAAAGGTCATCAAGGACCAGATCGCCGGATTCGGTTCCGAGGCGGAAGTGAGCGAAGTCGGCACCGTGCTCAGCGTGGGTGACGGTATTGCCCGCATTCACGGCCTGGACAATGTGCAGGCTGGTGAAATGGTCGAGTTCGCCAATGGCGTGCAGGGCATGGCGCTCAACCTGGAAGCCGACAATGTCGGCGTCGTGATCTTCGGCTCCGATGCCGAGATCAAGGAAGGCGACACCGTCAAGCGCACCGGTACCATTGTGGACGTTCCCGTCGGCAAGGGTCTGCTTGGTCGCGTGGTCGATGGTCTGGGTAACCCGATTGATGGCAAGGGGCCAATCATTGGCGCCACGCGTAGCCGCGTTGAAGTCAAGGCGCCGGGCATCATTCCCCGCAAGTCGGTGAGCGAGCCTGTGCAGACCGGCCTCAAGGCCATTGACGCTCTGGTGCCGATTGGCCGTGGCCAGCGCGAGCTGATCATTGGTGACCGTCAGACCGGCAAGACCGCTGTCGCGATCGATACCTTCATCAACCAGAAGGGCGTCAATCAGGGCGACGACGAATCCAAGAAGCTTTATTGCATCTATGTCGCTGTCGGCCAGAAGCGCTCGACGGTTGCGCAGATCGTTCGCCAACTCGAAGAGAATGGCGCGATGGAATATTCCATCGTTGTTGCCGCAACGGCATCCGAGCCCGCGCCGCTTCAGTATCTCGCGCCTTACACGGGCGTCGCGATGGGCGAGTTTTTCCGCGATAACGGTATGCACGCCGTGATCGTGTATGACGATCTCTCCAAGCAGGCTGTGGCTTACCGCCAGATGTCCCTGCTGCTGCGTCGTCCTCCGGGCCGTGAAGCTTATCCCGGCGACGTTTTCTATCTGCACAGCCGCCTGCTTGAGCGCGCTGCGAAGATGAATGACGCAAACGGGGGCGGTTCGCTCACGGCTCTGCCGATCATCGAGACGCAGGCTGGCGACGTTTCGGCGTACATCCCGACCAACGTGATTTCGATCACCGACGGTCAGATCTTCCTTGAGACGAACCTCTTCTATCAGGGCATTCGTCCGGCCATTAACGTTGGTCTGTCGGTGTCGCGCGTTGGCTCTGCTGCGCAGACCAAGGCGATGAAGAAGGTGTCCGGCTCGATCAAGCTGGAGCTGGCTCAATATCGCGAAATGGCGGCCTTCGCTCAGTTCGGTTCCGATCTTGATGCCTCAACGCAGCGTTTGCTGAACCGTGGTGCGCGCCTGACCGAGCTGCTCAAGCAGGCTCAGTTCTCACCGCTTCCATTTGAAGAGCAGACGATCTCGATCTTCGCTGGCACCAATGGCTATCTCGATACGCTGCCCGTCACCGACGTGACGCGCTATGAGACGACGATGCTTGCGCATTTCCGTGCGCATCATGCCGATCTGTTGACGACGATCCGCGATACGCGCGATTTCGGCGACGATGTTAAGGGCAAGGTCAAGGATGCGCTCGCCGCGTTCGGCAAGACTTTCGCCTGAGCTGATAGTATTTCCCGTCTGCCCGGCATGAGCCGCGGCGGACGGGGTTTCGATTTTTGAACGACGTGCGTGACTCGTTCGAACAACCCGGATGGGGTTTGGATAGAAGATGGCTTCGCTGAAGGAACTCAAGGGTCGGATCGCCTCGGTCAAATCGACCCAGAAGATCACCAAGGCCAAACAGATGGTCGCGGCGGCCAAGCTGCGCAAGGCGCAGGCTGCTGCCGAGGCTGCGCGTCCCTATGGGCTGCGTCTTGAGGCCGTGGTTGCCAGTCTCGCCGGCAAGGTGACGGGCGATAATGCGCCGCGCCTGATGGCAGGCACCGGCAAGAGCGATGTGCATCTGCTCGTCGTCGCCAATGGTGACAAGGGGCTTTCCGGCGCCTTCAACGCCAATATCGTGAAGGCTGCTCTCGCCAAGGCGCGCGCCTTGATCGCGCAGGGCAAGACGGTGAAGTTCTACCTCATTGGTCGCAAGGGCCGTGCAGTCATCGTGCGCAACTTCCCCGGCGTGATCGTCGGCGAGTTTGATACCACGGCGTTCCGTACACCCGGCTTTAATGAGGCACGGGCCGTGGCGCAGGATATCTCGGATCGCTTCTTCGCAGGCGAGTTTGATGTCGCGCATCTGTTCTACGCGGCGTTCCGTTCTGCGCTCGCGCAGATCCCCACCGAGCAGCAGATCATCCCCGTGGCGATCCCGGCCAATGCGCCTGCGTCCTCGGGCGCAGCGGTAGAGTATGAGCCCGATGAGGAAACGATCCTCGCTGATCTTCTGCCACGCAACATCACCATTCAGATCTTCAAGGCGATGCTGGAGAATATGGCCAGCGAGCAAGGCGCCTCGATGACGGCGATGGACAATGCCACGCGCAACGCGGGCGAGCTGATCAACAAGCTCACCATCGAGTATAACCGCAGCCGTCAGGCCGCGATCACGACTGAGCTGGTGGAAATTATTTCGGGCGCTGAGGCGCTATAAGAACGGGCGCCCAAAAGGCGCTATGGTTTGAAAATAGGTCCCTGAACATTCAGGGTGACGATTTGAGAAGGCAAGGAATTCGGTCATGGCAGCAACCAATAATGTCGGCAAAATCAGCCAGATCATCGGCGCCGTCGTCGACGTGATCTTCCCTAACGAGCTTCCCGCGATTCTCTCCGCTCTGGAGACGAGCAACAATGGCCAGCGCCTTGTGCTCGAAGTTGCGCAGCATCTCGGCGAGAACACCGTCCGCACCATCGCGATGGACGCTACCGAGGGTCTTACCCGCGGTCAGGAAGTCACCGACACCGGCGCGCAGATCTCGGTGCCGGTTGGCCCTGCGACGCTCGGCCGCATTCTGAACGTTATCGGCGAGCCTATCGACGAGCGCGGTCCGGTCCTTACTGATCTTCGCGCACCGATCCACGCCAAGGCGCCTGAGTTCACGGAGCAGTCCACCGAGACATCCATTCTCGTCACCGGCATCAAGGTGATCGATCTCATCGCGCCTTACGCAAAGGGCGGCAAGATCGGCCTTTTCGGCGGCGCAGGCGTGGGCAAGACGGTGCTCATTCAGGAGCTGATCAACAACATCGCCAAGGGTCATGGCGGCACCTCGGTGTTCGCAGGCGTCGGCGAGCGTACCCGCGAGGGTAATGATCTCTATCACGAGTTCCTCGATGCCGGCGTTATCGCCAAGGATGCCGAGGGCAATCCAACGAGCGAAGGCTCCAAGGTTGCGCTCGTGTTCGGCCAGATGAACGAGCCGCCGGGCGCCCGCGCACGCGTTGCGCTTTCGGGCCTGACGATCGCTGAATATTTCCGCGACGTTGAGAATCAGGATGTGCTGTTCTTCGTCGACAACATCTTCCGCTTCACGCAGGCAGGCTCGGAAGTGTCGGCTCTGCTCGGCCGTATTCCTTCGGCTGTGGGCTATCAGCCAACCCTGTCAACCGACATGGGCCAGCTGCAGGAGCGCATCACCTCCACCAACAAGGGTTCAATCACGTCCGTGCAGGCAATTTATGTGCCAGCAGACGATTTGACCGATCCGGCGCCAGCAACGTCCTTCGCGCATCTTGATGCGACGACGACGCTGAACCGCGCCATCTCCGAGCTCGGCATCTACCCAGCCGTGGATCCGCTCGACTCCACCAGCCGCGTGCTCACGCCTGCGGTTGTCGGTCAGGAGCATTATGATGTTGCGCGCCGCGTCCAGGAGACGCTGCAGAAGTATAAGTCATTGCAGGACATCATTGCGATTCTCGGCATGGACGAGCTTTCCGAAGAGGATAAGCTCACCGTCGCCCGCGCGCGCAAGATCCAGAAGTTCCTCTCGCAGCCTTTCCACGTGGCTGAAGTGTTCACCGGCATCCCTGGCAAGTTCGTCCAGATCGAAGACACGGTGAAGAGCTTCAAGGCTGTGGTCGATGGTGAGTATGACCATCTGCCAGAGTCGGCCTTCTACATGGTCGGCGGCATCGAAGACGCCGTTGAAAAGGGCAAGAAGCTGGCAGCAGAAGCCGCCTGATTTAGAGCGTTAAAACCCCTCTCGCAGCGCGGGGGGGGGGGGGGCGGGCCAGTCATAAGCCCGTGCCGTTTTGATTTAAAAACCAGCCCCCCCGTTGCACCGGCGGGGGGAGAGCAAAAAATTGCACAGCAAATCGAAAACGTTACCCCAGAGAAGCTCGTCCTCTCGGAGAATGTCCACATGGTCGTCGTGCCCGGCACTGAGGGCGAATTCGGCGTGCTGGAAGGCCATGCCCCTTTCATGTCCACCGTGAAAGACGGCGCGCTCAAGATTTACGACCGCGACGGCGCAGAGCCACGCATCATCCAGGTCGAAGGCGGTTTTGCCGAGGTGAGCGAGACTGGATTGACGGTGCTGGCTGAACGGGCTGGCGAACAAGCCTAAACTCCATTCTCACGCATGGGGCGTTGCGGATGTGCCATCATATTTACAGGCAGCGCAGCGCTTATTTAAATACAGCCAAGTTTGCAGCTCAGCCTTTCTGCGCTCGAGCGCTGGGCATAGGTCCGCGCTAAAGCCGCCTGCCTCCCGCTAGCCCATGAGGCTGCAGTAACGGGATGAACCGTCCTTAAACTTAGCGTTTCTTAAGATGAGTTCCGTAAATCGGCAGGTGCGCAATGCCTTGACGGCAGGAACCTCGGCGGGATCAGATGAACGCATTCGGACGTAAAAGTGGATTAGGCGGCAAGTCGTCCTTTGGCGTTGCCCGCCCTATGCAGGCGCCGGGCATTTCGCCTCATGCTCAACCAGGGACGCCCGCATCGCAGTTCCCGCCCCTTCCAGATGAAGCAGCAGCGCCTGGTGCGCTGCCCGGACTAGACCGTCATGGCGACGCCATGGGGCGGCTCAATGAGCGGATGAATTCCGAGCATATTGCTGTCGATCAATCGCAGGGTTTTGAGGCGAGCGTTCACAAGATCAAGGAGCAGGTCCTCCCGCGCCTGTTGGAGCGTGTCGATCCTGAGGCGGCGTCTACACTCACCAAAGATGAGCTGGCGGAGGAATTTCGCCCGATCATCATGGAGGTTCTGGCCGAGCTGAAGTTCACGCTCAACCGCCGCGAGCAGTTCGCGCTGGAGAAGGTGCTGATCGATGAGCTGCTCGGGTTCGGGCCGCTTGAGGAGCTGCTTTCCGATCCGGATATCAGCGACATCATGGTCAATGGGCCCGACCAGACCTACATCGAGAAGAAGGGCAAGCTGCAGCTCGCGCCCATCCATTTCCGCGATGAGGAGCATCTGTTCCAGATCGCCCAGCGGATTGTGAATCAGGTCGGCCGCCGTGTCGACCAGACCACGCCACTGGCGGATGCCCGCCTTGCCGATGGTAGCCGTGTCAACGTCATCGTGCCGCCGCTTTCCTTGCGCGGTACCGCCATCTCGATCCGTAAATTCTCTGCCAAGCCGATCACGCTGGATATGATGGCGCGAGGCGGTTCCATGTCCGAGAAGATGGCAACCGCGCTCAAGATTGCGGGCGCGTGCCGGTTCAATGTCGTGATTTCCGGCGGTACCGGCTCGGGCAAGACGACGATGCTCAACGCCCTCTCCAAGATGATTGATCCGGGCGAGCGCGTGCTCACCATCGAGGATGCCGCTGAACTTCGGCTCCAGCAGCCGCACTGGCTGCCGCTCGAAACCCGGCCACCGAACCTGGAAGGGCAGGGCGCCATCACCATTGGCGATCTTGTGAAGAACGCCCTGCGTATGCGGCCAGATCGCATCATCTTGGGCGAAATTCGTGGCGCGGAGTGCTTCGATCTGCTCGCCGCCATGAACACTGGCCATGATGGCTCCATGTGTACACTTCACTCCAACAGTCCGCGCGAATGCCTGGGCCGTATGGAGAATATGATCCTGATGGGCGACATCAAGATCCCCAAAGAGGCCATCTCCAAGCAGATCGCCGATTCGGTCGACCTCATCGTGCAGGTAAAGCGTCTGCGCGATGGCTCACGCCGTGTGACCAACATTACCGAAGTCATCGGCATGGAGGGCGATGTCATCGTGACGCAGGAGCTCTTCAAGTTCGAATTTCTCGATGAGGATAGCGACGGCAAGATTATCGGCGAATATCGCTCGATGGGCCTGCGCCCCTACACGCTGGAGAAGGCACGGGGCTTTGGCTTCGATCAGGCGCTGCTGGATGCTTGCCTCTGATGCACGGGCGTTGCCGCTAACTCGCTCTTTCCAATAGCTTGCTCTTGATCCGGCATTGCGACATGATCCCGTCTGCAACGCCACTCCAGAAAGAGAGCATGCCATGCCCCCCAAACCCTATCTCAAATTCGCCAGCGCGCTGCTGCTTGCCGCTGGCCCGATTGTGGCTGTTCACGCGATGGCTGCAGCTGAACCTGCTGCGATAGCCGTCAGCGCGGATGTGGCGGCCGCTGTTGCCGCGCCTAGCCGCACGCCTGCAAATGTCGTTCGTGACAAATATCGTCATCCCGCTGAGACGCTGAGCTTCTTCGGCGTGACGGGTGGCCAGACCGTGGTCGAATATATGCCCGCCGGGGGCTGGTATATGGAGATACTAGCGCCGCTCGCTGCGAAGGGAGGCGGGCAATATTATGGCGTGCAACCTGCCGCTCGTCGCGAGGCCGCCCAAGCGAAGCTTGAGGCGAACAAGGCGTTGTTCGGCAATGCCAAGCTCGTTGATCTGGCGGAGGTGGCAACGGCGTCTGCCGATACCGTCCTCACCTTCCGCAATGTCCACAATATGGTGATTAATGATAATGGCCCGGCGATGTTTGCCGAGTTTTTCCGTATCGCCAAACCCGGCGCCGTGTTGGGTGTGGTGGACCACCGCTTGCCCGAAGCACGCGATACGGCAGCGGAGAAATCGAGCGGCTATCTGAAGGTTTCGACCGTTCGCAAGCTGGCGGAAGATGCGGGCTTTGTGTTCGAGGCGAGCTCCGAGGTGAACGCTAACCCCAAGGACACGGCTGACTGGGAGAAGGGCGTCTGGACCTTGCCGCCGACGCTGAGCCAAAAGGATGTAGACCGGGAGAAATATCTCGCGATCGGCGAGAGCGACCGCATGACGTTGAAATTCCGCAAACCCAAATGATGCACGTCAGGCGGTCATGCGATAAGCCATGATCGCCTGAACGTTCGCGAAAGAGTCAGGCCGCCTCGGCCGCGATCTCACGCAGCGCCTGCTCGATCGCCTCGGATGGTTGCGCACCGGTCAGCAGATATTGCTCATTGATGATGAGAGACGGCACACCGGTCACGCCGCGGGACTGCCAGAGATATTCCGCCTCGCGCACATCGCTTTCATAACGGTTGGAGTTTAGCACGGCGCGCGCTGCCTCAGCATCCAGACCAGCGGTCTGCGCAGCCGCGATCAACACCTCATGATCCGCCGGGCTTTTGTCCTGCGAATGATAGGCTTCAAGCAGCGCGCGCTTGAGGTCATGCTGGCGCCCCTCCAGCCCGGCCCAATGCAGCAGGCGGTGCGCATCGAATGTGTTGTAGAGCCTGCCCTCCGGCGACATCGTCATCGGGAAGCCAAGCGTTGCGGCGCGCGCGCGGATCTGCTCGCGATTGGCGGCGACCTGTTCAGGCGTTGAGCCATATTTGCCGGTGAGCCGCTCGACGATGCTTTGCCCTTCCTTGGGTGCGTCAGGATCAAGCTCGAACGGTTGAAAGCGGACTTCGACGTCGACTGAGTCGCCGATCCGGTCCAGCGCGGTTTCCAACTCACGCAGGCCGATCGCACACCAGGGGCAGGAGATATCGGAAACGAAATCGATCTTGACCGGTTTGGACATGGGGCTTCTCCTTGATGACCCAATTTAATGCGGCGCAGCTCCAAAGCAAATGGGCGCCGGTTTCAGCCGGACGCCCATTTCTTTATAATGGCAGCGCAAGATTACGCTGATACTGACCTCAGGCTGCGAGTTTGCGCAGCACGTAAGGCAGAATGCCGCCGTTGAGGAAATATTCCAGCTCGTTCACCGTATCGATGCGGCACAGCGCCTCAAAGGTGAAGGCCGTGCCATCGGCGCGCTTGGCTTCCACGGTCACCTTCTGGCGTGGCTTGAGGCCAGCGGCATTGCGGATGGTGAAGGTTTCGTCACCCGTCAGCCCCAGCGTTTCGCGGCTTGCGCCATCCATGAACTGCAGAGGCAGCACGCCCATGCCGACGAGGTTGGAGCGGTGGATCCGCTCAAAGCTCTCGGCAATCACGGTGCGCACGCCCAGCAGGCGCGTGCCCTTGGCTGCCCAGTCACGTGACGAGCCCGTGCCATATTCCTTGCCCGCGATCACGATGAGCGGCGCGCCGTCGGCTTGGTGCTTCATGGCGGCGTCGTAAATCGCCATCGTCTCGCCAGCATAGCTGGTCATGCCGCCCTCAACGCCATCGAGCATCAGATTCTTGATGCGGATATTGGCGAAGGTGCCGCGCATCATCACTTCATGATGGCCGCGACGCGACCCATAGCTGTTGAAATCAGCTTGGGAGACCTGATGCTCCTGTAACCACACGCCAGCGGGGCTGGAGGCCTTGATGCTGCCAGCAGGCGAGATGTGATCGGTCGTGATCGAATCGCCGAAGATGGCGAGCGGCTTGGCCTCGATAATGTCTGCGACGGGCGCAGGCGTCATCGTCATGCCCTCAAAATAAGGCGGGTTGGCCACATAGGTGCTGCCTGCGCGCCATGTGTAGGTGGCCGAGCCGGTCACGTCGATCGCCTGCCAGCGGGCGTCACCCGTGAACACGCTCGCATAGCGGCTCTGGAACATATCGCGGGTGAGCGCGCCTTCCATCACCGAGCGGACTTCATCATTGGTTGGCCAGATGTCCTTGAGATAGACGTCCTCGCCATCGCTGCCCTGGCCGATTGGCGTCGCGACGAAATCGGTCGTGACGGTGCCCTTGAGCGCATAAGCGACAACGAGCGGCGGCGACGCGAGGAAGTTCGCGCGCACATCGGCGCTGACGCGGCCTTCAAAGTTGCGGTTGCCCGAGAGGACCGAAGCCGCGACGATGTCATTGGCGTTGATCGCCTTGCTGATTGGTTCCGCGAGAGGCCCGGAGTTGCCGATGCAGGTCGTGCAGCCATAGCCGACAAGGTTGAAGCCAACTGCATCGAGATAGGTCTGGAGGCCTGCCTTTTCGAGATAGTCGGTCACAACCTGCGATCCGGGCGCGAGGCTGGTCTTCACCCAGGGCTTGGGCTTGAGGCCCTTCTCGACGGCCTTCTTGGCGACGAGCCCTGCGGCAACCAGCACGCTCGGGTTCGAGGTGTTGGTGCAGCTCGTGATCGCGGCGATGACGACGTCACCATCGCCAATGTCATGCGTGCGGCCTTCGACCGGCACGCGCACGGCGGCGCTCTTCTTGTAAACCTTGGAGAGATCGTCGTTGAACACATCGTCGACCTGCGTGAGCGCAACCTTGTCCTGCGGGCGCTTGGGGCCTGCGAGGCTGGGCACCACAGAGCCCATGTCGAGCTCCATCGAATCGGTGAAGATCGGGTCGGCAGCGTCCACATCGAGCCAGAAGCCCTGCGCCTTGGCATAGGCCTCGACGAGCGCGATCTGATCTTCTTCGCGACCCGTGAGGCGCAGATAATCGAGCGTCTTGCCGTCGATGGGGAAGAAGCCGCAGGTCGCGCCATATTCCGGCGCCATATTGGCGATCGTCGCACGGTCGGCGAGCGACAGCGCGCTCACGCCGGGGCCGTAAAACTCCACGAACCGGCCAACAACGCCCTTGGCGCGCAGCAATTGCGTGACGGTCAGCACCAGATCGGTCGCGGTGATGCCTTCAGCCAGCGTGCCGTTGAGCTTGAAGCCAACGACTTCCGGAATGAGCATGGAGACCGGCTGGCCGAGCATCGCTGCCTCAGCCTCAATGCCGCCAACGCCCCAGCCGAGCACGCCCAGACCATTGATCATCGTCGTGTGGCTGTCCGTGCCGACGCAGGTGTCGGGATAAGCAACCGTCTCGCCATTGGCATCCGTCGAGGTCCAAACCGTCTGCGCGACATGCTCAAGGTTCACCTGATGGCAGATGCCGGTGCCGGGAGGCACGACCTTGAAATTGTCGAGGCTCTTGGAGCCCCATTTGAGGAAGTCGTAGCGCTCTGCGTTGCGCTGATATTCCAGCACCACATTGTCCTCGAACGCTTTTGGCGTGCCGAACTCGTCGACCATCACTGAGTGATCGATCACGAGATGGACGGGGACTTGCGGATTGATCTTGCTCGCATCGGCGCCGAGCGCGTTCATCGCATCGCGCATCGCGGCGAGATCGACCACGCAAGGCACGCCGGTGAAATCCTGCATCAGCACGCGCGCGGGGCGATACTGGATTTCGCTGTCCGATGCGGTGGGGTTCTTCTGCCAGTCGATGATCGCCTGAACGTCCGCCGTGGTCACGGTCACGCCATCTTCAAAGCGGAGCATATTCTCGAGCAGCACCTTCATGGAGAAGGGCAGGCGAGAGACGTCACCAAGCTTGGCGGCAGCCTTCGCCAGCGAATAATAGCTATAGCGCTTGCCAGCGACATCAAGCGTGTCGCGCGTGCCGAGCGTGTCCTGTCCGATCGCAGTCATCAGCGGGTCTCCTCATTGTCTGTGTCTGGTGCTCGGCAACGGGGCAGGCTGAGCAGCTTTTGGCGGTGTTAAATCACCGGTTCGATGGCTGGGGCCATAACGTTTCAGGGCTTTGTGTCAACGGGGCGGCGCGGATCTGCGCGCTCACAGGACGTGACGAGAGCGTTTAACTGTTATCACCAAAATGGATTGAGATTGGCTGAAGATCCGGGCTTTCACTTTCTTGCACCTCTATGCAAGCCAGGTGCCATCCAAAATGGAACAAAAAGAGTTCAAAATGGAAGATCGTTAATGCATAAGGAACAAACATAGTACGGGGGTGCCAATGTTTGTGAGCTTTATCGAGCCAGTCGCGGATCACATGGAAACGTCAGCTGGGGAGGGTGCGGCATCCGAGTCAGCAGATCGCCCGACCATCCTCGTGCTGGGGGCGGGTGCGCAGGCGATCTATCTATCCAATATGGCAGAGCGCGCGGGCCTGCATTGCCTTGGCACCTACACACCACAGGCCGCGCAGAGCTCGTTTGGCTGGTCCTGTTCCGCTGATCACATCCTGCTCGATATGCGCGGCGGCGCGATGCAGGGGGAAATCGACGCTGCGGCAAGCTGGGCGGCGGGCAGCAGAATGACCGTTCTGGTCGATCTCGATGGGCTCGATCATGCGCTGGCAGTGCTGGATGGGCCGGGCGTGGATTATCTTTGCGACCCTGCCGCCAGCGAAATTGTGACGCTGCTCGTGATGGCAAGTCTGGCCAAGCCCGGTTCACGCCATCAGTTGCACGACGTGACGCGCGATGGCGAGGTCGCGCGGCTGGAACAGCTCAGTCAGGATGTACAACGTCTCGCGGTGACGATCGAGCAGATGAGCGTCGGCTTTGGGCGCGGCTTGCCGGGGAGCGCGGAGGGCGCGGACAGGCCTAAAACCAGCCGCATCGTCCCACGGACGGAACAGGGCCTGTCACTGCGGTCGCTCCGATCGGGCAACGCCCACACCGATGCGAGCGCAGACGATGCACCCACCCATGCCGAGATTCGGGCGCTCATCCGGGCGCGGCGGATGCGCGATCAATTCTTCCCGACCGACCTGTTCGCCGATCCGGCATGGGACATGATGCTCGATCTGATGGCCGCACGGCTCGCAGGGCAGCGCGTCTCCGTCTCCAGCCTGTGCATCGCTGCCGCCGTGCCACCCACAACGGCGCTGCGCTGGATTCGCCAATTGACGGACCGCGCGATGTTCATGCGGATCGATGATCCGCTCGATGGCCGCCGCGTGTTTATCGACCTCACCGAGACGGCGACGCAGGCCCTGTTCGGCTGGGTGCGGGCCGTGCGGCGCAATGGCGGGTTGCTTGCCACGGCCTGACGCGAAAAAGAGCGATTGGAGCCGGGTCAGGCGAAGGCTTTGCTTGACCCGGCAGGGATTGCGCCGATATGGCGACCCAACCTGATCGCGTCGACCATTGTGTCGCGCCGGAGGGGCGATTAGCTCAGTTGGTAGAGCGTCTCGTTTACACCGAGAATGTCGGCGGTTCGAGCCCGTCATCGCCCACCACCCTTCTCATGATCAACCGAATCGGCGAGAGGCTCGGCCCATCGCCGCGTTTCGAGCGTGCAGACTGCCTTAAGCCATCTGCGCGAATCGGCCCTTGTTGAAATCCTCGATCGCCTCGCGAATTTCCGATTCGGCATTCATCACAAAGGGCCCGTAGCCCACAATCGGCTCGGCTAATGGCTCGCCCGTCAGGACCAGCACAGATGCCTCCGCCGCCGTGTTGATCGCGACCGTGCTACCCGCGCGATCGAGCAACAGCATCTGCGCATCGCGCACGGGCTGGACGCCATTCACGGTCACATCGCCGCTCAGCACAACCAGCAGCGCCGTGTGCCCCTCTGGCAGCGTCAGCGTCAGATTGGCGCTGGCCGCCAGGCGCATGTCCCACACATTGATGGGCGTGAAGGTGTGGGCAGGGCCTTTATGACCGGCATGCTCACCCGCGATAATGCGGAGGGTTCCGGCGTTATCGGGTAGAGGAATGGCCGGAATATCGGCATCGGCTATTCCCTGATATCCAGCGGGCGCCATCTTGTCTCGCGCGGGCAGGTTCACCCAAAGCTGCGCCATGCGGAATGGGCCGCCTTTGCTCGCGAAGCCGGGAGAATGATATTCCTCATGCAATATGCCGCCTGCAGCAGTCATCCACTGCACGTCACCGGGGCCGATCGTACCGCCGTTGCCGGTCGAATCCTTATGCTCCACCTCGCCATCATAAACGATGGTGACGGTTTCGAATCCGCGATGGGGATGTTGCCCGACGCCGCGGCGCGCGCTGGTCGGCTCAAAATGATGCGGCCCTGCATAATCGAGCAGCAGAAAAGGGCTGATCGCCTCGCCAAGCGTATCATATGAAAAGAGCGTGCGGACAGGAAAGCCGTCGCCCACCCAATGCCCGCGCTCATCGCCGAAAAGGCCGAATATCTTCTTCATCATCCTTCGCGCTCCGTCACCGCTGAGCCGTCCGATGGCTGTCGGTGAAGACTACAAGATAAGTATGGCGGTGCGGGATCGAAAGATGTGGGCGGGCGATCAATCGCACGGCAACCGGCAAATTGCCTAGCGAGGCGAGACGTTGGGCCGCAATTGACTGTGCCGGGGCCGGGTGAACAGACGGCCACGCTCCGCCATCAGCACGAAGCCGAGCGCGAGAAAGCCTGTGATCATGAAGCCCTCTGCCAGCGGCTGGGTGGTGCCATCAAAGCGCTGACCCGTCATCGCGCCAATCAATGTGGCGAGCGCCATGCGGGCAAAACTCTGGAAGCTGGCCGCAGCGCCTGCGATATGGCCGAACGGCTCCATCGCGATCGACCCGAAGTTCGATCCGGTGAAGCCCACCATGCCCATATTGAGCGCGACCAGCACCAAGAACATCCAGATCGGCTCGGGATGAATCTGACTCGCAGCAAGCTGCAGCAGGCTGACGAAGATGAAGAAGAGCAAGGCCGTGTGCGAGACGCGGCGCGCGCCGAAGCGCTCGACGATGCGGCTGTTGGAGAAGTTCGCGATCGCCATCGATCCCGCGACGGACGCGAAAGCGATGGGGAAGAATTCCGCAGCGTTGAACACGTCATAGAAAATCTGCTGGGCGCTGTTCAAGAAGCCGAACATGCCGCCCATCATGATGCCCGCGCCGAGCATATAGCCCATACCGAGGCGATTGGTGGCAACGGTCTTCCAGTTGCGGATGATGACGCGGGGAGAGATCGGCTGGCGGTTTTCCTCGGTCAGCGTTTCCGGCAGGCGCATCCACGCCCAGACGAGAATGATGCACGCATAGGCCGCGAGGACATGGAAAATCTCCCGCCAGCTGGCGAGCACCAGCACGAGCTGGCCCACAGAGGGGGCGATGACCGGCACGAGCATGAAGATGATGATGATGAGGCTCATGATCCGCGCCATCATATCGCCCGAGAAGCGATCGCGGATGACCGCCACGGCCAGCACGCCCAAGCCTGCGGCGAAGAAGCCGTGGAGCGCACGCATGATGAGCAGCGATTCATAAGTGGGCGCGAGCGCACTCGCGAGGCCGCCAATGGCCGAGCAGATGATGCTCGTGAGCAACATCGGACGGCGCCCATATCGATCAGCAAGCGGCCCTGCGACCAGCGATCCGATGGCGTTGGCCAGCATATAGGCCGTGATCATATATTGCAGGGAATTGGGGTCCGCGACATGCAGCGCCGCGCGGATCGCCGGGAAGGCGGGCAGCATCGCGTCAATCGCGAGCGCATTGAGAGCCATGATCGACGCCATCAGGGCGACGAACTCACGGTCTTTCATCGGGAAAGGCTTAGCCTCGGCAGTCATTTGGCCCGTTCTTCAGCGTCGGTCGTGCGCTTGGTCGTCGGACGGCCCTATGCACGGAGCGATCCCATCTGACCAGCCCACAAGCCGCTAATTTCGTCGCGTTGACGGACAATCTGCCTGCAGATCCGCTCAGCCGCGCAGCAGGAACACCGCATGCTCAGCGAAAAGATTGGCATTGCCCGATCCCGTTTCACGGCCATCGTTCAGGAACCACTGGCCGTCGATTCGCCAGCCGCGCTCGCGAACCATTGCACGGAAATCATCGATGCTGAGGTGATGGATATTGGGCGTGTCATACCAGCGCTCGGGCAGCAACTTGGTCACGGGCATGCGACCGCCGAACAAAAGCGAGAGCCGTCCGCGCCAGTGCGCGAAGTTGGGGAAGGATACGAATGCCTGGCTACCGATGCGCAACAGCTCTTCGACCACCTTGTCCGGTCGCCGCGTGGTCTGGAGCGTCTGGCTGAGAATCGCAAAATCGAAACTGTGATCGGGATAATAACGCAGGTCCGTATCGGCATCGCCCTGCACGACAGCAACGCCGCGTGCGACGGCGGCGGCGACATTGGCCGAATCGAGCTCAAGCCCGCGCACTTCAGCCTGTTTGCTCGTGCGGATAACGTCCAGCAACGCACCATCCCCGCAGCCGACATCCAGCACCCGCGCGCCTGTCGCGATGTTGTCGGCAATGATGGCGAGGTCAGGGCGCAGGCTGGTCATGAAGCAGGGTCCAGCAAGGCAGCGGCCTGTGGTGATAGCATTTCCATGTAACGCTCGGGGCGCTTGAGCGGGTGGAAGCCCAGCGCGGCATAGACGCCATGGGCGTCCGCCGTCGTCAGGCCGATGCGGCGCAGGCCCTGATAGTCCGGATGTTCCAGAAACCAGCCCACCATGCGGCGACCAAGGCCCTGTCCACGCGCCGGTTCATCGATCCACACATCGGCGAGCCAGGCGAATGTCGCATGATCCGTAATCATACGCGCGAAGCCGATCTGCACGCCATCGCGATAGGCGCCAAGGCAATGCGAGCCCGCAATCGCCCGCTCGACCAGCGCACGTTCAATGCCCGGCGACCAGTAGCTGGACGCCAGCCAGCCATGAATGCGCGCGACATCAAGCCGCGCGGCATCATCGGAGAGAATGATCGTGTCAGGTGTTTGCGTCATTCACCGGCTCTCAAAAATCCGTCCATCACGCGGTTCATCTCCGGCACATCGAGCAGGAAGGCATCATGGCCGAAGGGGCTGGAAAGCTCCACAAAGCTCGCCTCGCGCCCGGCGGCGTGGAGGGCATGGACAATCGTGCGCGATTCGGCGGTGGGATAGAGCCAGTCGGTATCGAAACTGATGAGGCAGAAGCGCGCGCGGGTCTGCGCGAAGGCGCGGGCAAGGCTGCCCTCCTGATCTTCGGCGAGGTCATAATAATCCATCGCGCGGGTGATATAGAGGTAGGAATTGGCGTCGAACCGCTCGACAAAGCTGATGCCCTGATGGCGCAAATAGCTTTCCACCTGAAAATCCGCATCGAAGCCGAAGGTCTTGGCGCCCGCCGGGCTATCGGGCCGAGCCTGCAGCTTGCGCCCGAACTTTTCGGTCAGTCCCGCCTCGGAGAGATAGGTTATATGCGCGGCCATGCGCGCCACGGCGAGACCTGCCGAGGGCGGGTTCCCATCCACATAATAGTCGCCGCCGCGCCAGCGCGGATCGGCCATGATGGCTTGCCGCCCAACCTCGTGGAACGCGATATTCTGAGCGCTGTGGCGCGCAGTGGAAGCGATGACGAGCGTCGCCCTCACCCGGTCCGGGAAGAGCGTGGGCCAGAGCAGCGCCTGCATCCCGCCCATCGATCCGCCGACGACAGCGTTCAATCGCCTGATGCCCAGATGATCGAGCAGCATCGCCTGCGCCCGCACCATGTCCGCAATCGTTATGACGGGGAAGCGCATGGCATAGGGCGTGCCGCTTGCTGGATCGATGCTCGCTGGCCCCGAGGAGCCAAGGCAGCTGCCCAGCACATTGGCGCAAATGATGAAATGCCTCGCCGGGTCGATCGGCTTGCCCGCCCCCACCGCGCGCGTCCACCAGCCTGGCTTGCCGGTCACGGGATGATCGGATGCGACGAACTGATCGCCGGTCAGCGCATGGCAGATGAGGATGGCATTGCTGCCGTCTGCATTCAGCGTGCCATAGGTCTCATAGGCAATGTCCACCGGCGTGAGGCTCGCGCCGCTATCGAGCTTCAAGGGGCCGGGAAGCCGCACCATCTTGCGCAGGCCGTAGCGCTGATCGGTGGAGTGGGTCGCATTATCACTGGGCGCGGACATGAGGTAAGCGTTGAGCCGGTGAGGCGACATTGTCAATTAGGGGCCTGGGTCAATTAGGGGCTAGATCAATTGAGGGTTAGGTCAATGCGTCCCCTTTGCCATTCTCCCTTCGCAGCGTTAAAGGCGCGCCATGACTGATACGATCCCAACCGCGCCTATCCCCAACGACTGGATCATGGCCATCGCGCCCTATGTGCCCGGCAAGTCCAAGACGGACGATGGGCGCAGTGTCTCCAAGCTGTCGTCGAACGAGAATCCGTTCGGCACGTCGGATGCGGCGCGGGCGGCGTTCACGTCGGCGGCACAGGATCTGGAGCGCTATCCCGATAGCGGCGCCGTCGATCTGCGCGCGGCTCTGGCGGCGCATTATGATCTGGATGCGGCGCGGATCATCTACGGCACGGGATCAGATGAAGTGCTGCACATGGCGGCTGGCACCTTCGCCGGGCCGGGCGATGAGATATTGTTCATGCGTTATGGCTTTTCGGTCTATCCGATTGCCACGCGCCGCGTCGGCGCCACGCCGATCGAGGTGGCGGACAAGGATTATGCAACGGATGTGGACGCGATCCTCGCGCATGTAACGGATCGCACGCGGGTCATCTTCCTCGCCAATCCGAACAATCCCACCGGCACTTACACGAGCAAGGCCGAGATTGCGCGGCTGCACGCGGGCCTGCCTGCCCATGTGCTGCTGGTGATCGATCAGGCCTATAGCGAATATCTTGAGCCGCAGGATGATGATGGCGGGCTGGAACTGGCCCGCACCGCATCCAATGTGCTGGTGACGCGCACCTTCTCCAAGATTTTCGGCCTCGCTGCGGCGCGGGTCGGCTGGGGCTATGCGAGCGCAGAGATTATCGACGCGATGCACCGCATCCGCCAGCCTTTCTCCTTCCCCATCTCTTCCGGTCTGGCCGCGATGGCAGCGCTGGAGGACAAGGCGTTCGTCGAGCGCAGCTATGCCCATAATCTGGAATGGCGCATAAAGTTCGAGCGCGAGATTGAGGCGCTGGGCAATAAGGGTCTGCGCGCCGTGCCCTCCAAGGCGAACTTCATCCTTATACTGTTCGAGGGCGAGACGAGCGCTGAGACGGCTTACAAAGGCCTGATGGACGCTGGCTATATTGTGCGCTGGTTGCCGGGGCAGGGCCTGCCGCATGGCCTGCGCATCACCATCGGCACGCCGGACGAGATGACCGGGCTTACCGCCGCGCTTCGCAAGATCGTGGGCGCCTGATGCTGCCTTTTACGCGCATCTCCATCATCGGCCTCGGCCTCATCGGCTCATCGCTGGCGCGCGGCATCCGCACCTATATGCCCACCGCGCGCGTCGTTGGGCATGATGCGAGCCCCGATGTGCGGGAAACGGCCCGACGCATCGACCTGTGTGATGACATTACGGATACCGCCGCTGCTGCGGTGATCGATGCCGATCTGGTCATCCTGTGCGTGCCGCCCGGCGCGATGGGCGGGGTTGCTGCGGACATATGCGATGATCTGCCTGCCGAAGCGATCCTCTCCGAGGTTGCATCCTGTCAGGTCAGTGTGATCGCAGCAATCCGCGAGCATTTGCCAAACATCACGCTCGTGCCAGCGCATCCGGTCGCGGGCACCGAAAATAGCGGGCCGGAATCAGGGTTCGCGACGCTCTTCAAAAGCCGCTGGTGCATCCTCACCCCACCCGAGGGTACGGACCCGGTCGCCATCGCGCGCGTTGAGGGTTTGTGGAAGAAGCTCGGCGCCAATGTCGAGATGATGGACGCAGCCCATCACGATATCGTGCTCGCGATCACCAGCCATTTGCCGCACATGATCGCTTACACCATCGTCGGCACGGCCAGCGATCTGGAAGATGTGACGCGCAGCGAAGTCATCAAATATTCCGCTGGCGGCTTCCGCGATTTTACCCGCATCGCCGCGTCCGATCCGGTGATGTGGCGCGATGTGTTCATCGCCAACAAGGATGCCGTGCTGGAAGTGTTGCAGCGCTTCTCCGAGGATCTCTCACGCCTGCAGCGCGCCGTGCGCTGGGGCGATGGCGATGCGCTGTTCGAGCATTTCACCAAGACCCGCGCCATCCGCCGCTCGATCATCGAGGAAGGGCAGGATGATGCCGCGCCGGACTTCGGGCGGCACCACGAGTAAGCGCTTACTTACGCTTCACTGGACCGCGCTTGCCGGCGCGAATATTGCTCGGCCTGCCCTGCCGTTTGATCTGCCGTGGCGGACCGCCCGGCCTGCGCCGGTCGCCGCGCATCGGCATATGGCTTGCGCCTTCCGGCAGCTCGAAGCGCAGCGCGCCGCTCACCGGGTCTGATTCGACGATGCGCAGGTCGATCTTGTCGCCCAGCATATAGCGCTCGCCGCTATGCTCCCCCGTCAGTGAATGGTTGATGGCGTCATAGATGAAATAGTCCTGGCCCAGCGTGGAAACCGGCACCAGCCCGTCACCGCCCAGCGTCTCCACCGTCGCGAAGAAGCCGAAGCTCTGCACACCGGAGATGCGGCAGGGCATGATCTCGCCGACATGCTGCATCAGATAGGCCGCGACATAACGGTCGATCGTCTCGCGCTCAGCCTCCATCGCGCGGCGCTCATAGCGGCTGATGCTCTCGCCGATGGGCTTCAGATCAGCCAGATCCTCGCTGGAAAGGCGCGTATCCTTGGGGATCGTCTTGTCCTTGGGCGCCGGCTGCTCAAGGCCGTAAGCGCCGACAAGTGCGCGATGCACCAGCAGATCCGAATAGCGGCGGATCGGCGAGGTGAAATGCGCATAGGAGCCAAGCGCGAGGCCGAAATGGCCGAGCGGTTCCGGGCCATAATAGGCCTGCATCTGGCTGCGCAGGATCTGCTCCATGATCTGCTGGCGCGCGGCGGCATCATCGGGGATCTGCTCGATGATGCGGTTGAAGGTTTTCGGCGTGACCACCTGACCCAGAGCGAGGCCGATCTCGAACGTATCGAGATAGTCCTTGAGCGACGTCATCTTCTCGCGGCTCGGCGCCTCATGGATGCGATACATGACCGGCGACTTTTTCGCCTCCAGCGCCTTGGCCGCCGCGACATTGGCGGTGACCATATAATCCTCGATCAGCCGGTGCGCATCCAGCCGCTCGCGCAGGGCGATACTGACGATGCGCCCGCTCTCATCCAGCACCACGCGGCGCTCGGGCAAATCGAGGTCCAGCGGTCCACGGGCATCGCGCGCCTTGGCGAGCAATTTCCAGCAGGCCCAGAGCGGCTTGAGTGCGCTTTCCAGCAGCCCGTCCGCGACGATGCGCGCCGGAAGCGCCGGGTCGAAACGCGCATCATCGAGCGGCGCCGATTCGCGCCCTTCGCTCTGGTCGATGCACAGCTGCGCCTGCTCATAAGGGATGTTGGCAGCCACGCGGATGATCGCGCGGGTGAAGCGCCACCCCGTCACCTTGCCGCCCTTGTCGATGGTCAGATGGCAGACCAGCACGGCGCGATCTTCGCCCCCGCGCAGCGAGCACATATCCGATGAGAGGGTGTGCGGCAGCATCGGCACGACCCGATCCGGGAAATAGACGCTGTTGCCGCGCTTGCGGGCCTGCTTGTCCAGCATCGAGCCGGGGCGAACATAATAGGAGACATCGGCAATCGCGACGATAGCCTTGAAGCCACCTTCATTGCTGGCGTCTTCATCGGGCGCCGCCCACACCGCATCATCGAAATCGCGCGCATCGACCGGATCAATCGCGACGATCGGCAGATGGCGCAAATCTTCGCGCGTTTCGGGATTGAGCGGCAGGTCATGCACACGCCCAGCCTCGGCCTCCGCTTCATCGGGGAATTCGTTGGGAATGCCATATTTGTGGATGGCGATGAGGCTGAAGCTGCGCGGCTGGAAGGGATCGCCAAGCACATCCGTCACGCGCGCGGTAATGCGCGGCGGGTGACCGCTCTTCTCTGCCAACACCAGATCGCCCGGCTTGGCAGCTCCAATGTCACTGATATGCGTCTCATAGCGGATGCGCTTGTCGACGGGACGCAGGATCAGCTTGCCGCGCTCATCCTTGCCGACCACGCCGAGCATCTGCTCGGTCGCGCCGGCCAGCTTCTTCATCGGGTGCGCAACCCAGCCATGCCCGGCCTGCTCGGTGCGGGCGAGAATGCGGTCTCCTATGCCCAGCGCGCCGCGCTTGCCTTGCTCGATGACGCGCAGCTTGGGGATGGGGTGGCCCTCGGCCTCCCATTTCTCCGGCACGGCGATCACCTGACCGCCATCCACCTCGATCACGCGCAGCACCGTCACCTTGGGCACGCCGCCCATCAGGTGGAAGGTGCGCGCTTTGCCGATGTCGATCAGGCCCTCATCGGCCATATCCTTGAGCAGAGCCTTGAGCGCGATCTTCTCGGCGCCCTTGAGGCCAAAGGCCTTGGCGATCTCCCGCTTGCCCGCGGCTTGATCAGCGGTGGAGATGAAATCGAGGATTTCATCTCGCGTGGGGAAACCGGCAGGCCTCACATGAGAGGGTTTCTTGGCGGCGGGCTTGTTGAAGCCGGGCAATTTTGGGGAGACCATAGGAGGCAGATATAGGGGAGCGCGCCCGGCAGCGCCAATCAATTGACCGATGCGGTCAATCGCACGCGGCTTTGCCTGTGGTCGGGGGGCTGCTATCGTGAGGACGCGCATTGGCAGTCGCTGCCGATCTGCGCTGATCAACGTGAAAGTGTGTCGCTTGAGTGAGATTTCCCCAGACAGTCGCGGGCCAGACGAGGGTGCTGGCGAGAACGCCGCGGCGCGCACGTCGCGCACCAATTTGCTGCTCTCTGCCGCGATCGAAGCCAATGGCGTGGCTGCGCCCGTGCGCATCCGCAACCTCTCTGAGCATGGCGCGCTGATCGAGGGGGCGGCTCTGCCTCCCGTCGGCTCAACCCTGATCCTGCGCCGCCTCCAGCTTGAGATGCGCGCAACGGTCATCTGGTCGGACAAGGGCCGGTGCGGCGTGCGCTTTGAAGGGATGATTGCGGTTGCGGGCTGGCGCGCGGGCAACTGGATTGCGCCGGTAGGCAATGCGGCTGCTGTGATAGCTGAGGCGAAGCCCGCGGCCCAATCAAGCCAGGCCGATCGCGGCCTTGATGGGCGCATTGCCGATGAACTCAAAGCGCTCCAGCATCAACTGGCGCTGATGAGCGGCCAGCCGTTGGGGAGCGCGATGGTCCAGAAATTTGACGCCGTGTCCCAAACGCTCGGTCATCTTGCCGCCATCCTTGCGGCGGAAGATCAGGACGCGGCGGTTGCGGCAATCGGAGCAGCAGATTTGCGGTCCCGGCTGCAGGGCAAGCCCGCAGCCTGAACCGCCTTCTGCGAAAGTCTCAGTCCCGCAGCAGCTCGTTAATGCCGGTCTTGGAGCGGGTCTGCGCGTCCACGGTCTTCACGATCACGGCGCAGTAGAGGCTCGGGCCGGGCGTGCCGTCTGGTAGCGGCTTGCCGGGCATGGCGCCGGGCACGACCACGGAATAAGGCGGCACTTCGCCCATGAAGACCTGCCCCGTCGCGCGGTCCACAATCTTGGTGGATTGGCCGATGAACACGCCCATTGAGAGCACAGCGCCCTTGCCGATGCGCACGCCCTCAACCACTTCCGAACGCGCGCCGATGAAGCAATCATCCTCGATGATCACCGGGTCCGCCTGCAATGGCTCCAGCACGCCGCCAATGCCGACGCCGCCGGAGAGATGCACATTCTTGCCAATCTGCGCGCAGCTGCCCACCGTCACCCAAGTGTCGACCATCGTGCCCTCACCCACATAGGCGCCGATGTTGACGAAACTTGGCATCAGGATGACATTCTTGCCGATGAAGCTGCCCGCCCGCACAATGCTGCCCGGCACGGCGCGGAAGCCTGCTGCGCGGAAATCCGCCTCGGCCCAGCCGCTGAACTTGCTCGGCACCTTGTCCCACCAATGGCCAGCGCCGGGGCCATTGTCGATCAGCGCATTATCGTTAAGGCGGAAGGAGAGCAGCACGGCCTTTTTGAGCCATTGATTCACCTGCCAGCCATTGCCGGTCGGCTCAGCGACGCGCGCCTCGCCCGCATCGAGCAGCGCCAGCGCCTTGTTGACCGCAGCGCGCACATCTCCCGATGTCGACAGGCCGATATTGGCGCGATCATCCCATGCAGCGTCGATTGTGGCGATCAGATTGGTGTCGGTCATGGCGTCCTCTTATGGATATCGGTGAGACGGATTGGAAAAGCTGGTCGGCTCCTTAGGGCGAATTTGCAACAGGCTGAACCAATTTATGGCGTAGCGCGTCCGCCGGGCGGTGTTTAGATCGCGAGCGGGCCAAGGTTGTGCCCCTATCGCCGTCACACCGGTGTCGCTATGCCTTGAATAAGAGACGTCAATTGCGCGCTTGGCGCGCTGTGCGAGCAGGAGAGATCAATCTTATGAGCCAGATCACGCTAAGCCAGGCGAATGCCATCATTGCGGGCGCGCTCGCCAAGGGTGCCGATGCCGGTTTCAAGCCGCTGAGCATCGCGGTGGTCGATGCGGGCGGGCATCTTATTGCCTTCCAGCGTGCTGATGGCGCCTCCTTTGCGCGCGCGCAAATCGCGACGGGCAAGGCTGCAGGCGCGCTGGCGCTTGGCATGTCCTCGCGCAAGGTTGCCGCGATGGCGCAGGATAGACCCTGGTTTATCAGTGCGATCGCTGCGTCCGCGCCCCATCCGGTGATCCCGGCAGCGGGCGCTGTGATCGTGGTGGATGAGACTGGTGCTTCGATCGGCGCAGTAGGCGTTACCGGCGAAACATCCGACAATGATGAGATTGCCGCGCTGGCCGGCATTGCCGCAGCAGGCCTCACAGCACAGGATTGAACGCAGACATGACGCAGATGGTGACGCGAGCGGGGCTTTCCGTTGCGATAGAGCTTGCCGACTTTATCGAGCAGCAGGCAATCCCCGGCACGGGGCTGGAGGCTGAGGCCTTCTGGTCCGGTGTCGCAACGATCTTTGCTGACTATGCGCCGCGGAACCGGGCGCTGCTCGACAAGCGTGATGATCTGCAGGCGCAGATCGACGCTTGGCACGAGTCCCGCGCGGGTCAGCCGATCGACCAGCAGGCCTATCAGGCGTTTTTGCGCGAGATTGGCTATCTTGTGCCAGAGCCTGCGCCCTTCACCATCACATCGCAAAATGTTGATGCGGAGCTGGCGACACTCGCCGGGCCGCAGCTTGTCGTGCCGGTGCTCAACGCCCGCTTCCTGCTCAACGCAGCCAATGCGCGCTGGGGCAGTCTTTATGATGCGCTTTATGGCACGGACGCGCTGCCGGGCGCAGCATCCGGCAAGGACTATGACCCCGTGCGCGGCGCGCAGGTGATTGCCTGGGCCAAGGCCTTTCTTGATCGCGCTGTGCCGCTGGCGACCGGGAGCTGGGCTGACCTTGGCGATCCGGCAGGCGGCTTTGCGATTGCAGAGGGCAGCCAGTATCTGGGCAAAACTGCCAAGGGGCATGTGTTCCGCAATCACGGCCTGCATATCGAGATCATCTTCGATCGCGATCACCCCATCGGCAAGAACGACCCCTCCGGCATTGCCGATGTGATCCTTGAATCCGCACTTTCCACCATCGTTGATCTTGAGGATTCGGTCGCGGCAGTGGATGCAAAGGACAAGGTTGCCGCCTACGCCAATTGGCTCGGCCTGATGAAGGGTGATCTGACCGCAACCTTCGAGAAGGGCGGTAAGGCGCTCACGCGCACGCTCAATGCAGACCGGATCGTTGTGGATCGCGACAAGGCACGCTGGTCGCTCAAGGCCCGCAGCCTGCTGTTCGTGCGCAATGTCGGCCATTTGATGACAACGCCCGCAGTGATGCTGGCCGATGGCAGCGAGGCGCCCGAGGGCATTCTCGATGGCATCGTCACCAGCCTGATCGCCTTGCATGATCTCAAGGGCAATGGCCCGTTCCGCAACAGCGCGACTGGCAGCATCTATATCGTGAAGCCCAAGATGCACGGGCCGGACGAATGCGCCTTCACCAATGATCTGTTCGATTCGATCGAGGATCTGCTGGGCCTTGCCCGCCACACGATCAAAGTTGGCGTGATGGACGAGGAGCGGCGCACCTCCGCCAATCTCGCGGCTTGCATCCATGCTGTGAAGGACCGCGTGGTGTTCATCAACACGGGCTTCCTGGATCGCACGGGCGATGAGATGCACACATCGATGCGGGCCGGGCCGATGATCCGCAAGGGCGTGATGAAAACGTCCGACTGGATCAAGGCCTATGAGGATCGCAACGTGCAGATTGGCCTCGCTTGCGGCTTTTCTGGTCGCGCGCAGATTGGCAAGGGCATGTGGGCCGCGCCGGATCGTATGGCGGACATGCTTGAGCAGAAGATCGGCCATCCGCGCACGGGCGCCAACACCGCTTGGGTGCCGTCCCCCACGGCCGCAACGTTGCACGCCACCCATTATCATGAAGTTGATGTCGCGGCGCGTCAGGCCGAGCGCCTCAAGGAGCCTGTTGCTGCACTTTCAGCCTTACTCACCGTACCGGTATCGCCCGGCACCAATTGGTCGCAAGAGGATATTGCGCAAGAGCTCGAGAATAATGCCCAGGGTGTTCTTGGCTATGTCGTGCGCTGGATCGACCAGGGGATTGGCTGCTCCAAGGTGCCGGACATCAATGATGTCGGCCTGATGGAAGATCGAGCGACTCTGCGTATCTCATCCCAGCATATCGCCAACTGGCTGCTGCATGGCGTATGCAGCGTCGCGCAGGTCGATGAGGCTTTTGCGAAGATGGCCGCCAAGGTCGATGCGCAGAATGCAGGAGATCCGCTCTATCGTCCGATGGCGGGGCGCCCGGATAGCATGGCGCTACAAGCGGCACGGGCGCTTGTCTTCGAAGGCGTGTCGCAGCCTAATGGATACACCGAACCGTTGCTGCACGCGTGGCGCAGTCGGGTAAAGTCGGCGGGCTGATCATGAAAAAGGCGGGCAAAGCATCATGCTTCGCCCGCCTGATCTGCAATTTACGTTAGCTTATGGTGTTGCGGTTGCAGGCGCCTTCGTTGCGGCACTTGCTGCTGCGAGTTCCTGAATTTTAGTCACGAGTGACGGGTCAGTACGCGTAGCCTGTGCAATCTCGTTATAGCGCGTGGGCTCCAGACCTTGGGCTTGCACGGCAGCAAGCATCTTCGTCTGCTTTTCTGCTGGCGCGATTGCTGCATCCTTTTGGATTTTGTCCGCTTCGATCGCGGCATTGGCAAAACCAACCAACTCAGCATCCGTGAATGTCGCCGGGGCGGCGGCCGTTGCACCTGTTGCAGGGGCGGCAGTTGTCGCACCCGGCGCTGGTGCTGCCGATGGGGCCGGGGTCGTCGCAGGAGCGGGCGTCTGAGCCGGCGCTGCTGCCTGCTGCGCCATGGCTGGGGTGATGGCGGCGCCACCAAACAGCAGCGCGGCGGGAAGGAGGAATGAGCGTTTCATCATAAGCCTTTCTTATTGACTGAAATCCTTACGCACGAAGCTAGGGAGCAGTTTCCCAATGGCAAATATTGCTCGACTGGCCGTGGGCTCAGCGGGGCGAAACGCGCATTGCGGACCTAAAATGCAGTCATTCGGATCATGCGATCAGTAGGCATCGAGGGCGCTTCTGGACTAAATCGGAGGAGCGGTCACTGCTCGGACGAGGCTAACCTCATCATGATGCGAGCAGACTTTACTGCTCTTTCCAGCCCTTTCGCCACGTCTGCCGAGCATGATATGAACGCCCTGCTCCGGAGGGTGCCATCCAATATCCCGACTAGACGGGACTCATCCCGCGTGCGCACGCTTGCGCGGCCTGTGGATAGAGCACGGCCCAATGCCAGTTCGTAGAAACGCAGTAGGCTATCAAGCACAGGAGCCAGTATCTGCGCGTTATGAGGATGCAGAATGTTATAGAGGCATGGCTGGACTGACCGGCCGCTCGTCAAGGCGTTTCGCCAGCAGCGTGCAACCTCAACAACTATGGTCGGGCTAATACCGATATAGGAGCGGGACGGGGGAAATGCGTAGGTCATGGCTGCCTCTCAAACTTGCCCCTTTTCCCTTATTGAGAATTGATCGCAAGTTAGCGAAAGAATCGCTGCGGCGCAAGAGAATAGCAATGGAGGGCGTGCCGGAGTGTTCAAAGGCCGCATAGGAAACAGCACAATGTGCGACACCCGCGAAGGTCTCGTTACGCCCGAAGGCGATGTTCCAGTTCTACAGGTGAAAAATGGTGCTGCCGGTGAGGATTGAACTCACGACCTCAGCCTTACCAAGGATGCGCTCTACCACTGAGCTACGGCAGCACAAGCCGTTCGCAGACCTACTGCTCCAGCAAGGCCGCGCCTATGGCCTTGGCTGACCTCTCTTGTCAAGGCGACTTGCGGCAATGCCGCGCGATTCGTAGAGACGGCTCATGAATACCGGCTCATCCCAACGCCAACAACGCCTCGCACAAGCACTGCGCGCCAATCTCCGGCTTCGCAAAGGGCAGGCCCGTGAGCGCGCGGATGATATGGTGCCGGCAGACCCGCCGGCTGATGAGCCTACACGACCGGAACACTCTCCAGATTAACCCGCCCGGGCGAGGCGTCCAACAGCCAACGTTTCGCGCAATATTGACATTGTTCGTTCGATCGAACAGAAAGCTGCATGTCGTTACAGGATCTTCCCCTCCGCATCGTCGAGGCGGCGCTCGAACAATTCGGGCGTCTCGGCTTCGATGGCGCCAGCACACGGGACATCGCCAAGGCCAGTGGTGTGGCGATGTCGTCGATCACCTATCATTTCGGCGGCAAGCATGGGCTTTTCCTGGCCTGTGCAGACCATATCGCCGATGTGATCGGCGAGGTGCTGTTGCCACTGCGTGAGCAGATCAATGCCCAACCGCCGCGCAACCCGCAGGAAGCGACCGAATGGGGTCTCGCCTTGCTGGAGAATTTCGCGCGACTCATGCTCTCGCCTCAGTCTGCCACTTTCTCCAGCTTCATCGCGCGCGAACAACAGCATCCGACAGAAGCCTTCGAGCGGCTTTACCAGCGCCTCATGCGTCCGATGATCGACACGTCGCTTGGCCTGCTCGCCATCTCGCGCCCCGCGCTTTCTGATCAGGAGCGCCGGGCGATGATCCTTCATGTGATGGGCATGGCACTGGTATTGCGGCTGGCCCGCGCCTGCGTGGTACGCACCATGCAGATGGACGACATCGACACGGCGACTGCCGATTTCCTCATCACCAGTTTGCGCAGGTCTGCCCAAGGCTTGCTCATGCCAGACCCTGCTCCGGGAGCTATCCAGCAATGAACCGCAAGCGCCTCATCATTCTGATCGTCGTCGCAGCCCTCCTGATCGCCGCGCTCGCCACGCGCGGGTTCGGCCTGTTTGCCCGCGATGATGGCCCGCTCCAGCTCTATGGCAATGTGGATATTCGTGAAGTTGATCTGGGCTTTCGCGTTGGTGGACGTATTGCGGACATTCCCGTGGAAGAAGGCGCGCGTGTGAAGCAAGGCGCTCTGCTCGCCCGGCTCGATCGTGCCTCCATCGATAGCGCGGTCGCACAGGCCGATGCTCGGGTGGCGCAGGCGCGGGCGGAATTGCTCAAGCTGGAGAGCGGCAGCCGCACCCAGGATGTTGCGCAGGCGCAGGCAAGCCTCGCCGTCGCGCAGGCCGCCGCCAGCGATGCTCAGCGCGATTATGATCGACGCAAGCCGCTGGTCGAGCCGGGCGCGATCAGCCGGGATGTGTGGGATGCAACGATTGCCGGGCGCGATTCTGCCCGCGCGCAACTGGCGCAGGCACAGGCCGCGCTCTCGCTGGTGCGCGCCGGTGCTCGCAAGGAGGATGTCGCCGCAGGGCGGGCCGCTTTGCAGGCAGCGCAGGCGGCGCGGGCCGGGATCGGCACGGATCTGAGCGATGCGCGGCTGCTCGCCAGCGTCGAGGGCGTGGTGGTGACACGGGCACGTGAACCGGGCGCCATTGTGAGCCCGGGCGAAACGGTGTTCACCATTGCGATCGACAAGCCGTTGCGCGTGCGCGCCTATGTTGCCGAGGGCCAGCTTAGCCGTGTCGCACCGGGCATGAAGGTGGTGGTGACGGCGGACGGGAACCCCAAGCGCTATAGCGGCACCATCGGCTATATTTCGCCCCGCGCCGAGTTCACGCCCAAGACGGTGGAGACGAGCGATCTGCGGACCGATCTGGTCTATCGCTTGCGGATCATCGTCGATGAGGTGGATGGCAAGCTGCGGCAGGGCCAGCCTGTGACGGTCGACATTGCCGACGCCGCCCCGAGCGCCCGCTAGGGCCATGGCGCCCGCGGGCAGCCCTGATCTCGTCGCGCAGGCGAGCGGCATCGTCAAATCCTTCGGCGGCGCGAAGCCTGCGCTGGACGGGGTCGATCTGATCGTGAAGCCCGGCATCGTCACCGGCCTTGTCGGGCCGGATGGCGCGGGCAAGACGACACTCATCCGCATCCTGGCAGGCCTGATGAAGCCCGACGCCGGATCGGTCGCCGTGCTGGGCGCAGCGCCTACGCAGCGGCTCGATTCGATTGGCTATATGCCCCAGCGTTTCGGGCTTTATGAAGACCTGACCGTGCATGAAAATCTCGTGCTTTATGCTGAACTGCGTGGCCTTGATCGCGGCGCGCAGCAAGGCGTGTTCAAGCGCCTGCTCGACTTTACTGACCTTGCCCGTTTTCAGGCGCGCCCGGCGGGCAAGCTTTCCGGCGGCATGAAGCAGAAGCTCGGGCTGGCCTGCGCGCTGGTTAGCACGCCGCCTTTGCTGCTGCTGGATGAGCCGGGCGTCGGCGTCGATCCGATCAGCCGGCGCGAGCTGTGGGCGATGGTGGCCGAGCTGACGAGCCAGGGCATCGGCGTGCTGTGGTCCACGGCCTATCTCGATGAAGCCGAGCTGTGCGATGAAGTCTATCTACTGAGCGAGGGCAAGCTGCTCTTCTCGGGGCCGCCGGCGGGGCTGACCGGCGAGGTGCGTGACCGGGTGATTCGCGTGACCGGCTTTGCCGAGCGGCGCCGTCTGGCGCTGACCCGCGCACTGGATCGCCCCGATGTGATCGACGGTACGTTGCAGGGCCGGGCGATTCGCCTGTTAATTGGCAAGGATCATCCCGTGCCCGATGCTGTGGCGCTGGACATGGGGCCAGACACGATTGTCGAGCCGGCAGCGCCCCGCTTCGAAGATGGCTTCATCGAGCGGCTGGGCGGCGGTCCGGAAGGGACGAGCGCGCTCGCTGCGGCCTATCGCGAGATTCCGGCAAGCGAGGCGCCGGCAATCGAGGCGCGACACCTCACCAAACGCTTCGGTGACTTCACTGCCGCCAGCGATGTGAGCTTCAGCGTGCCGCGCGGGCAGATTTTTGGGCTCCTTGGCCCCAATGGCGCTGGCAAATCGACAACCTTCAAGATGCTGTGTGGCCTGTTGACGCCGAGCGAGGGCAGCGGATCGGTTGCCGGACATGATCTGCGCGGTGCATCCGCGCAGGCGCGCGCATCGCTTGGCTATATGGCGCAGAAATTCTCGCTCTACGGCACGCTTTCGGTCGCGCAAAATCTGGATTTCTTCGCGGGTGCTTATGACATGTCACGGGCGCAGGCGCGGGACGCCATTGCCCGCGTGACCGACATTTTCGAGCTGGGCGATCATCTCAAAACGAACGCGGGTACGCTGCCGCTCGGCTTCAAGCAGCGGCTCGCTCTGGCCTGCGCGGTAATGCATGAGCCGAGCGTGCTGTTCCTCGACGAGCCGACATCGGGCGTGGACCCGGTGATGCGGCGCGAATTCTGGACGCATATCAATGGCCTGGTGCGGCGCGGCGTGACCGTGCTGGTGACGACGCATTTCATGGATGAAGCGGAATATTGCGATGAGGTGACGCTCATCTATCGCGCGCAGCAGATCGCCAGCGGGCCGCCGGACGCGCTCAAGGCGCAGGCGGGCACGCTCACCGGCCTTCCCGATCCGACGATGGAAGATGCCTTCATGGCGCTCATCAAGGCATCCGATGCGCAGCGCGAGGAACAGGCGGCATGAATGAGCAGTTGCCTCTGCAAGGCTCCTCGCGCCGCCGCTTGCTCGCGCTGATGGTCAAGGAATATGCGCAGATCAGGCGCGACCCTTCCACTTTCCTCATCGCCTTTGCGATGCCGATGCTGCTGCTCTTCCTGTTCGGCTATGCGATCTCGCTCGATCCGCGCGCGACACGCATCGCGCTGGTGGTGCAGGATGAAAGTGCGTCGGCAGCGCGGCTCAGCGAGGCCTATGTCCACTCACCCTATTTCAATGTGACGCTGCTGCGGACGGTGCAGCCTGCGCGCGATATGATGCAGCGCGGCGCGCTACGCGGCTTTGTCGTGATACCGCCGGATTTCGGCAAGGGCATGGCCAGTGGCGTCACCGTGCCGATCCAGATCGTGACCGATGGCACTCAGCCCAATCAGGCCAATTTCATCGCGGCCTATGCCGATGGGGTGCGGCAGACCTGGATGGCGCAGGAGATGGAGGCGCGCAGGGGGCGCGGGGCCGGTCCGCCGATTGATGTCTCGCAACGGGTCTGGTTCAATCCGGGCCTGCAAAGCCGCTATTTTCTGGTGCCGGGTTCCATCGCAATCGTGATGACGATGATCGGCACCTTGCTGACGGCGCTGGTCGTGGCAAGGGAGTGGGAGCGCGGCACAATGGAGGCCTTGCTCGCAACGCCTGTGCGGATGAGCGAGTTCATCGCCTCCAAGGTGGTGCCTTACTTTCTGCTCGGGCTGGTCTCCATGGCGGTGTGTACGATCATCGCGGTGATCGCGTTCGACTTGCCGTTCCGTGGATCGATCTTTGCATTGATGCTCATCGGCTCTGCATTTCTGTTGCCAGCGCTCGGGCTGGGCCTCTTCATCTCTGCGACGACGCGCAATCAGTTCGTTGCGAGTCAGATAGCGTTGCTGGCGTCATTCCTGCCGACATTCCTGCTGTCGGGCTTCATCTTCGAGATCGCGTCGATGCCATGGCCTATTCAGGCACTCTCTTATGCGGTGCCTGCTCGCTACCTCATTCCCGCGTTGCAGACGGTGTTCATGGCAGGCGATGTGTGGCCGATCATCCTGCCCAATGTCGCGATCCTTCTCGGTTTTGGTGCGGGCTTCTTCCTGCTCTGCTTCCGCGCCACCAAGCGGAGCCTCGACGCATGACCCGCCTGCGCGCCATGATCATCAAGGAAATGTGGGCGCTGCTGCGCGATCCCAAATCGCGCATCGTGCTCATCGTGCCGCCGCTCATCCAACTGCTTGTTTTTACATTCGCCACGACGCTCGACGTCAAGAATGTCGCCATCGGCGTGCTCGATCGCTCGAACGGCGTTCATGCGCGCGAGCTGGTGCAGCGCATCGCCGCCAGCCCGCAATTTCGCGGCATCGTGATGATCCCGTCCAATCAGGCGCTGGAAGAAGCGATCGACGAGCAGAAGGTCATCGCCGCGTTGGTGATCGAGAGCGATTTCGATCAGCGGATCGCGCGCGGAGAAGGCGCAACCGTCGGCCTGGTGCTGGATGGTCGGCGCTCCAATGCGGCGCAGATCCTCGCAGGCTATGTCAGCCGCATTGCAGGCGCTTATGGTGCCGACCTTGCCCCGGCAGTCGCAATGCGCATGGGTGAGAGCCAGATCACCCACTGGTATAACCCCAGCCTCGATTTCATGTGGTTCACCCTGCCATCGCTGGTCGCGATCATCGTCTCGGTCGCGGGCATCGCCATCACCTCGCAATCGGTTGCGCGTGAACGGGAGCTTGGCACATTCGATCAGTTGATGGTCTCGCCCTTGCGCGTGCATGAGATTTTGATTGGCATGATGGTGCCGCCGATGATGGTGGGCATCTTCAACGGCATCCTGTTTCTGCTGGTCGCCACGATTGCCTTCGGCGTGCCGTTCACAGGGTCGTTCGCCTTGTTCATCCTCTCCATCTTTCTGTTCCAGCTTGCGCTGATTGGCCTGGGACTGCTCGTTTCCTCTGCTTCCATGACCCAGCAGCAGGCGTTTCTCGGCTCCTTCATCGTGACGATCCCGCTGATCCTGCTCTCCGGCTATGCCGCGCCCATTGATAATATGCCGGACTGGCTGCAGATTCTCACCCATGCGGACCCGATCCGCTATTTCCTCGTCATCGTGCAGGGACTCTTCCTCAAGAGCATGCCTGCCGCCGTCGTCTTTCAACAGCTTTGGCCTCTGGCAATCATCGCGGCGATCTCGCTCAGCGCTGCCGCCTGGCTTTTCCGCGCCCGAATGGAGTGAAGTCCATGAGACTCCCATCTTCCCCCAAATTGCTGAGCGGCGTCTTGCTGCCGTTGCTTGTCTCCGGCTGCGCCCTTGGCCCCAATTATGAAGCGCCGCAGCCCAACATCGCGAGTGGCTGGGCTGGCGAGGCACAGGAAGGCGCGGTCACCTCAGGCCCGGTGACGACGGGAGCGTGGTGGAAGGATCTGAACGATCCGCTGCTCGATGCGCTTGTCGACGACATGCTCACCCGCAATCCCGATCTGCGCGAGGCGCAGGCGCGCCTCGCCGAAGCGCGCGCGAACAACGCGGCTGTGCGCGGCGGCAGCTTGCCGCAGGTCTCGACGAGCACGAGCGCCAATCAGGTCGTGTTGAGCGAAAATGGCCAGCTGCCGATCGGGCAGATTCCCGGCGTCTCGCGCGACTTCGGCCTGTTCGATGTCGGGTTCGACGCAAGCTGGGAGCTTGATCTGTGGGGCAGGCAGGCGCGGCAGCGGGAGGCAGCAGATGCCCGCACGCAGGCCGCTGGGCTCTCCGTCGAAGCGACGCGGCTTCAGCTCATTGCCGAGCTTGCCCGCGCCTATGTGAACATGCGCCTTGCTCAGTCCGATGCGGCGAGCGCGCATGAGTCGTTGGCGCAGCGGCAGAAGCTTGCCGAACTTGTCGGCCTGCTCGGGAGCGCGGGTGAAGTTGGCCAGATCGAGGTGAATCGCGCTCAGAGTGAAGCGCAGAATGCCGCGCTGGCCCTGACGAGCGCGGAAGCATCGGCCCGCGCCGCCGCCCTGCGAGTGGCGCGGCTGGTGGGTGCGCAGCCTGCTGATCTGCTTGCGCGGCTTGAAGTCGCTGGCGGCATTCCCGCGCCGCCCGGAGCCATCAGCGCTGGCCTGCCGTCCGAACTGCTCCGCCGCCGCCCGGACATTTTGGGCGCGGAGAGGGAGCTGGCCGCCTCCAGCGCGGATATCGGCGTGGCGAGGGCGGACCAATTCCCGCGCTTGTCGCTCGGCCTCGCCTTTGGGCAGCAGGCCCGCGCGGTGACGGATTTGTTCGGTAGCGACAGCAGCCGGTTGCAGGCGGGGCCAAGCCTCTTCTGGCCGATCTTCAATGGCGGTCGCGCTCGTGCGATGGTGCGCGCAGCGGATGCGCGCGCGCAGGCCGCTGCTGCCCGCTATGATGCGGCCGTCATCGGCGCGCTTGCCGATAGCGAGGCGGCAATCAATCGATACGACCGCAGCCTCGCGGGCCTCTCTGCTGCTCAAGCCGCCGCTCAGCGGGAGGACTCCATCTACCGGCTGGCGCTTCAGCGGCAGAGCGCGGGAGAAGATGATCGACTCGCGCTGGCGCGTGCGGCGCTTACCCGGCTGGCTTCGACGCAACAGCGCGCGCGCGCGCAGGCAAGCGCGGTCGAATCATCGATTGCGCTGCATAAGCCTTTGGGAGGTGGGTGGAATCCTCAAAATCAGCAAAGTGAAACCCTGCCTCAGCACCCTTGAAGGGCTTTGGAGGCCCGGCAAATTTTCTGCAGGCCGTGCGCTCGAACGCGCAAAGTTTGAGAAGCCAGCTTTCACCGCGATTCGCACCGCTCCCGCAATTATGTTAACAGGGCTGTGACCAGTTTAATCCTTAAAATACAGCATGTTAAATATCGTCATGAGTGATCGTTGGGAATCCGTGGTCAAGCAGTTTATTTCAGATTTTTGACAGGCCATGCTCTTGATCGCCGCTCCGGCGACTGCCAGAAGTTGCCCTCGGCGGCCCCCGAATCGCGGGGCTGTTACAGCGGTCGAAGTTGAGCATGGTGCGCGAGAGGGGCAACTCTCGCGACGCGATTTTTATGTCCAACGCTCTTCGGCAATGACCGCGATTGATATGTTCGGGGATCGGGGCAGTGACGATGGTGCAATATGTGGAGCAGCCAAGAGGCGAACGATCGTTATCGCGAGCCGATCAGCTTGAATCCGTAGATCTTCAATCTGACCGGGACGCGCAGGAAAAGGCCTGGAGCGAGATTCGCGCCGGGATGCGCCGTGCAATCGGCGTTCGCTTGTTCGATCAATGGATTCGCCCACTTCGCCTTGGCGAATTCTGCACCCTGTCGGGCACGCTCGATCTGGAAGCTCCTTCGGAATTTTCGGCCAGCTATGTGTCGAGCAATTATGCCTCGCGGCTGGCGCTCGCCTGGCGCGGTACGCATCTGGGCGTTCAGGATATTCGCGTGGTGCGCTCCCGCGACGCTGCCGAGGCACTCCCCATTGCCAAGGCGGCCATTGCCAAGGCGGAGGGCGCCGATTTAGGCAAAATCCCATCCGATGCCGTTGAGGACCGCGCAGCGCTCAGCAAGCCTTATGCGGCGCCAGATCGATTCCGCCCATCTACTTCTTCCGCGCGCCCCAATCGCTTCGAACCGCGCCATGATTTCGCCAGCTTCATGACGGATGCGAGCAATGAGCTCGCTTTTTCCGCGGCCAAGGCGATGGCTGCCGACGTGCGCCCGCGCTTTAATCCGCTGTTCTTGCATAGCCCAACCGGCTTTGGCAAAACCCATCTGCTGCACGCCATTGCGCATGCCTATGCGCAGGAGCTGGGCGAGGATCATCGCGATGGCGCGATCCTCTACATGTCCGCCGAGCGCTTCATGAACGAGTTCGTCACCGCGATCCGTGCGAACGATACATTCACCTTCAAGGCCAAGCTGCGCGCCGCGCGCATGCTGCTGATCGATGATATCCAGTTCATCGCGGGCAAAGGCCCGACGCAGGAGGAATTCCTCCACACGCTGAACGATCTGATCGACTCAGGCGCACGCATTGCCATCGCTGCCGATCGTCCACCCCAGCAGCTTGGCTCGGTCGATCAGCGCATCCTCTCGCGCCTCGCTGGTGGCCTTGTTGCGGATATCCAGCCAGCAAGCCTCGATCTGCGGGTGAAAATCCTTGAGGCGCGCCGCGATGCCGTCACGCCTATCCTCGTTCCCGATGATGTGATCATGCTGCTCGCCACCTCGATCCGCACCAGCATCCGCGAGCTTGAGGGCGCGTTCAACAAGCTGGTCGCTTATGCGCAATTGGTGGACAAGGCGATCACGGTCGATCTGGCGCAATCCATGCTGGCCGAAGCCCTGCGCGCCTGCAACCGCCGCATCACCATCGATGAGATCCAGAAGGTGTGCGCCGCGCATTACCGCATCGACCAGTCCGAAATGCGCTCGCAACGCCGCGCCCGCGCTGTTGCGCGCCCGCGTCAGGTGGCGATGTATCTCGCCAAGAAGCTCACGCCCCGCTCATTGCCGGAAATCGGCCGGGTGTTCGGCGGGCGCGATCATTCCACGGTGATCCATGCCGTGAAAACCATTGAGGCGATGCGGCTCGACAATCCTGAGATGGATTCGGATATTCGCACGCTGCAAAAGCGGCTGGAAGGCTGAGCGAAATGCGGGCTGGGGGCTTGAGCCCTTAGTTTAGGCCGCGTCATGTTTAATTGTGGGCGGAAAGCGGACATTCATTCAAACCCTCTCCCTGAGGGAGAGGGCTGCGCAGACTTGGCAGCTTGCTGCTTAGTCGGAGCTGGGTGAGGGGGCGCGTGCTTGGCGGGATCGCGCGGATCCCCCTCATCCAACTTCGCTTAACCGCCAATCTCCGCAATAAATGCCGCGCCGTCCGGCCCATCCCATTTCAGCGCGCCCACGATCCGCACGACTTCCGTGCCATCCTTGTCATACAGCACAGTCGTTGGCAGCGTGCCGGTGCCATAATGGAAGCCCAGCACATTTTCCGGGTCCAGCCATGTTTGCAGCGTCGTCAGCTTGCGCGCTTTCCAAAAGCCAGGGACGGCCGCCGGTTCCATATCCTGGGACACGGCGACTACCTTCACACCCTTTGCCATCGCGCCGCGCGTCATCCGGTCCAGCTCGGGCAATTCGGCGACGCAGGGCGCGCACCAGGTTGCCCACAGGTTCACCAGCAGAGGCTTGCCCCCGGCAATCTCCTTGAGCGTCGCCTTCTTGCCATCCGTCGTCGTGAAAGCCTTGTCCGGCATCGCCGCACCCTTATGGCTGCGGTCGACCAGATATTCCGACGCCTTGGCTGCGCCACCAGCGGTCGGCTGCGCTTCATCGGACGTCACTTCATCGGCGGTTACGCCATTGCTGGCCGCCCCGGCATTGCCCGCGCCTTGCGCCGCATCACCTGATTGCCTATCGCAACCGCTCGCGGCCAGTGAGAGGCCGATCAGGATAGAAAGAGCAGACAAAGAGCGCATGACAGACTCCGGGAACAGGGGCGCGAACAGCATGTGGGGCGGTCGCTTCGCGGCCGGACCGGCCGCCGTCATGCGCGAGATAAATGCCTCGCTGCCATTCGACAAGCGCTTGTGGCGTCAGGACATTGCCGGGTCCATCGCCCATGCCCGCATGCTGGCTCAGCAAGGCATCCTCAAAGCGGATGAAGTGCAGACCATCATTGCCGGACTTGAAGAGATTCACGCCGAATATGAGGCGGGCGATCTGCCGCATGATTTGGACCTTGAAGATATCCATATGGCCACCGAATCGCGGCTTGCCGACAAGATCGGGCCTGTGGCCGGGCGTCTCCACACAGCCCGTTCGCGGAATGATCAGGTCGCGACCGATTTCCGCCTGTTCGTGCGCGATTGCGTGGATGAGGTCGATGCGAGTCTGGAGGCGCTGCAACGTGCGCTGGTCGATCGCGCCGCCGAGCATGCCGAGTCCGTGATGCCGGGCTTCACGCATCTCCAGAGCGCGCAGCCGGTGACGCTCGGTCATCATCTGATGGCTTATTATGAGATGATCGGGCGGGATCGCTCGCGCTTTGCCGATGCGCGTGCGCGCATGAACCTCTCGCCGTTGGGCGCTGCGGCGCTGGCGGGCACCGGCTTCCCGACCGACCGCCACATGACGGCGGCGGCGCTCGGCTTTGATGGCCCGACGCGCAACAGCCTCGATTCGGTGTCGGACCGGGACTTCGCGCTCGATTATCTGATGGCGGCGACGCAGTGCAGCCTGCATCTCTCGCGTCTGGCGGAAGAATTCGTCATCTGGGCGAGCCAGCCCTTTGGCTTTATCTCCCTACCCGATGCCTATTCGACAGGCAGTTCGATCATGCCCCAAAAGCGCAACCCAGATGCCGCCGAGCTTGTGCGCGGGCATTCGGGGCGCATCATGGGCTGCATGACCAGCCTGTGCGTGACCATGAAAGGCCTGCCGCTCGCTTATTCCAAGGATATGCAGGACGATAAGCCGCCCTTGTTCGAGGCGCATGATCTGCTTGGGCTTTCGATTACCGCGATGGCCGGGATGATCGAGACGACGACCTTCCGCACGGACCGGATGCGCGCGCTGGCGCAAAGCGGCTATTCAACCGCGACGGACCTTGCCGACTGGCTCGTGCGCGAGGCCAATGTGCCGTTCCGTGAGGCGCATCACATCACCGGGCGCGCTGTGAAAGCGGCGGAAGAGGCTGGCGTGCAACTGGCTGATCTGGCGCTCGATACGCTGACAGACATTGATGCGCGGATCGATGATCGCGTCTATGCTGTGCTGACCGTGGATGCGTCGGTCGCGAGCCGCATGTCCTTTGGCGGCACGGCCCCGGCGCAAGTGCGTGAGCAGATTGCACAGGCGCGGATTGCATTGGATAGGAAAGCGACATGATGAAACGCGCGCTCGTCTCGCTCGGATTGATGGCTCTGCTTGCCGCTTGTGGATCGGTTAAACCGCTCCGCCCGGCTGCGGGCATGAGCGAAGTGCCCAAGGCGGCAACCGCGCCTGAGCGGGAAACCGCCGCGCAATTGATGACCCCATCGACGCAGGCGCAACCCCAGCGTCAGTCCGATTTGCTCACGCGCTCAGCGGAGCGGGAGGTCGATCCATTCGATCTTGCGCCGGGGCATGATAATGGCCTGCATGGAAACGCAGCAGAGCCTGTGAAGTAAGACAGCGCTAAAAGTCGGTTCCCATGACGGCCCTGAGCTTCTAGGGGCGCAATGATGGATCATTTCGCTTATAAGAATGGCGTTTTGCACGCCGAAGATGTGCCGCTCAGCGCGATTGCGGACGCGGTGGGCACGCCGGTCTATATCTATTCGCGCGCGACGCTGGAGCGCCATGCGCAGGTGTTTCGTGATGGGCTGAGCGCATTGCCCCGCAAGCATATCGCCTTTGCGATCAAGGCCAATCCCAATCTCTCCGTGCTGCGCGTGCTGGCAAAGCAGGGCTATGGCGCGGATATCGTGTCCGGCGGCGAGCTCAAGCGTGCGCTGGCAGCGGGCATGGCGGCGAAGGATATCGTGTTCTCCGGTGTGGGAAAAACGCGCGAGGAGCTGAGCCAGGCGCTTGAAGCCGGCATCGGCCAGTTCAACATCGAGCTGGAGGAGGAAGGCGCCGTCCTCGCCCAGATCGCCGCTGGCATGGGCAAGACGGCGGATGCCGTGCTGCGCGTGAATCCGGATGTGGACGCAGGCACGCATGCCAAGATTTCGACCGGCATGAAGGAAAATAAGTTCGGCGTGGCCATCGATCAGGCGCCGGGCATTTTCGCGCGGTTGGCGGGCCTTCCCGGCCTGTCCCTGCGCGGCATCGCCACGCATATCGGCAGTCAGCTTTTCGACCTGACTCCGCTCGAAACCGCTTATGGCAAGATCGGCGCGCTGATCACGCAGCTGCGCGCAGCGGGCCACATGATCGATCGTGTCGATCTGGGTGGTGGCCTCGGTGTGCCGTATAAGCGCGATAAGGTGCCGCCGAGCCCCGCCGATTATGGCGTGATGGTCGCGCGCGCCACGCAGGGCTGGGATGTCACCCTCTATTTCGAGCCGGGCCGCGTGATCGTGGGCAATGCAGGCGTGCTGCTCACCCGCGTCATCTGGGTGAAGCCCGGCGTGATCCGGCCTTACATCATCGTGGATGCCGCCATGAACGATCTGGCCCGCCCGGCCATGTATGATGCCTGGCATGATTTTGAGGCGGTCGCGCCAACCGGCGAGCGCATGAATGCCAACATCGCGGGGCCGGTTTGCGAAAGTGGCGATACCTTCGCGATGGGGCGCGATATCGATGCGGTGAAGACCGGCGATCTCGCCGTGTTCCGCACGGCAGGCGCTTATGGCGCGACGATGGCCAGCACTTATAATAGCCGCGCGCTGGTGCCTGAGGTGATGGTGGATGGCGATCAGTTCGCAGTCGTCGCCGATCGCATCCTGCCTGAAGCAATCATCGCTGCCGAGCGGATGCCGGATTTCCTCAAGGACTGAGACGCCCGCGCAAACGCCGCTCGACTTCGCGCAGGGCGAGTCTGTAGATCAGGGCGATGCATAGCCTTCCCCTTTTCCTGCGCGTGTCCGGCCAGCCGGTGATTCTCATCGGCATGGGGGAAGCGGCGGATGCGAAGCGTCGCCTCATCGAGCGGGCGGGCGGCGTGATTGTGGATGAGGCTGACCCGCATGCGCGCATCGCCTTTGTCGCACTGGAGGATCAGGCGGCGGCGGCGCACGTCGCAGCCCGGCTCAAGGCGCGCAGGCTGCTGGTCAATGTCGTCGATCAATCCGCCCTGTGTGATTTTACGACGCCCGCCATCGTGGACCGTAACCCCGTGCTGATCGCAGTCGCGACCGGCGGGGCATCGGCTGGCCTCGCCAAGACCGTGCGGCAACGCATCGAGCGCCTGCTCCCGCAGCGGCTCGGCGATCTGGCAACAGCGCTTGGCGATGCGCGCGCGCGGTTGCGCATCCGCTGGCCTGACCCGCTCACGCGCCGCCACGCGCTCGATCGCGCCTTGCAGGAAGGCGGTGCGCTCGACCCGTTCCGCGATCTCGCGCCCGATGCGGTCGCAAACTGGCTCGATCAGGCCGAGAACGCGCCCGCCAGCCGCAGCGAGACCATCCAGCTGACCTCGCTCTATCCCGATGACCTCACCCTGCGCGCAGCGCGGCTGCTGGGCGAGGCTGACCGGATCATCCATGATGAACATTTGCCTCCCGCCATCCTCGCCCGCGCCCGCGCTGATGCCGTGCGCATCTTGGCGTCGGAGGGCATCAAGCAGACGCCGGGCCTTACGGTCATCCTGCGCGCTCCCAAGGACGACATGCGCCATGACTAAACTCATCACCGCCACGCTTGATGCGCAGGCCGATCTCGGCGAATGCCCACGCTGGCATGCAGGCGAGGGCCTGCTCTACTGGGTCGATATCCACCGCTGTGAACTGCACAGGCTCGATCCCGCGACAGGCCGGAACGAGACGCGGCGCTTTGCTCAGCCGGTCGGCTGCTTTGCGTTCCGCGCCAGCGGAGGCCTGTTGCTGGCCATGAAGGACGGTCTCGCGATTCTGGAACGCTGGGATGCCGAACCTGTGCCGTTTGGGACGCAGTTTCTTGCGGACAAGCCTGACCTTCGCTTCAATGATGGCGCGACGGATCGCGATGGGCGGTTCTGGGTTGGCACGGTGAACACCGCAAAGAGCGCGCATGATGCGGCGCTCTATCGGGTTGATGCCGATGGTATGATCAGCTTCATCGAGGGCGACATGCTCACCTGCAATGGCGCGGGGTTCAATGGCGAGGGGACGGTGTTCCACCATGCCGACACGCCGAGCCATCAACTGCGAGCCTATAATGTGGACCGCGCTGCCGGAACATTATCCAACCGCCGCATCCTGCACAGCTTCGAGCAGGGCACGGGGCGGCCCGATGGCGGATCATTCGATGCGGAAGGCTGCTACTGGAGCGCCTTGTTCGACGGCGGCCGTGTCGTTCGGCTGTCACCCAGCGGAGACGTGCTGCAAACCGTGAACTTACCAGTCCGCCGCCCTACGATGATTGCCTTTGGAGGTAGTGACCTGCGCACGGCGTATGTTACGTCGGCGCGTGCAGGCTTGTCTGATGAGGATTTGCGCACGCAGCCGCTCGCGGGCGCGGTCTTCTCTTTCAAGGTCGAGGTGCCCGGAATCGCTGAAACACTGTTTGCAGGCTGAAGCTCAGGCGGCGCGGTTTTTGGCGAACCGACTGACGAACAAGGGCGCGCTCGATCCACGTGACATATGCAGCAATGGCATCGCCGTATCGCAATAAGCGCATTGCGCGGTCGTGCGACCGACCAGCCATTGCGTGCCTGAACAGGTGGGGCAATGCGTCAGCGTGCCGGGTTTGTATGTGAGTATCTGTTGGGTGGAAACAATGTGGGGCAGGTCTGCCATGTCGTTTTCCTTCTGAATGACCAAACGTGTGATCCCCGCGCTGGTTCCTGAGATCCTGCTCACTTGTGTTAGGGACAGATGCGGCTCGAAAATGGCTCGTTTCTGCGCTAGACGACCGGAATGAGAGACTTGCGGCAATGAAAACTGGCCAGAAACGATACAGTCGCAGGCGCGGTGCCCTTCGCGATGGGGCCTGGTTTGCACCAAAGCGCTATGGTTATGGTGCGGGCTGGCCGCTCACATGGCAGGGCTGGGGCCTGCTTGGCCTCTACGTGCTGACGCTCACCATCCTCATCATAGTGGCAAGGCGGAGCGCGCCGCTGGCGCAGGCGGGCATCTTTCTGCTCATCACGCTTGCAACCAGCCTGTTGCTGATCATCGCGCGCAACCGCACGCGCGGCGGCTGGCGTTGGCGCTGGGGTGAGCGGGGCTAATCACTCCTCGCCACCACTCGTGGGCATCGCTATAAGCGCGGCCATGATGAATGCCTCACGGAATCGCCCCCATGTCCGATCATAATCCGGGCCTGCGCCCCTGGCGTGACATCGCGCGGCGCTCATGCCGCCAGATCATGGTCGGCAATGTGCCTGTTGGTGGCGATGCGCCGGTGACGGTGCAGACCATGACGAACACGCCGACGACGGACGTGCGCGCCACGGTCGATCAGATCCGCCGGTGCGAGGAAGCAGGGGTGGACCTGATCCGCGTCTCCGTGCCCGACGAAGAATCAAGCGCGGCGCTCAAGCAGATCGTGCGTGCCGCCCGCGTGCCGATCATCGCGGACATTCATTTCCATTATAAGCGCGCGCTGGAAGCTGCCGATGCAGGCGCGGCCTGCCTGCGCATCAACCCTGGCAACATTGGCAGTGCCGCGCGCGTGAAGGAAGTGGTGGACGCCGCCAAGTCCAATGGCTGCGCGATCCGCATCGGCGTGAATGCAGGCAGCCTTGAGCGGCATCTGCTGGAAAAATATGCAGAGCCTTGCCCAGAAGCCCTGGTGGAAAGCGCGCTCGATCATATCAAGCTGCTGCAGGATCAGGATTTCCACGAGTATAAGGTCGCCGTGAAAGCGAGCGACGTGTTCCTCGCCGTCGCGGCCTATATGCAGCTGGCAGACGCGGTGGATTGCCCGCTACACCTTGGCATTACCGAGGCGGGCGGGCTGATCGGCGGCACCGTGAAGAGCGCCATCGGCATGGGCAATCTGCTCTGGGCGGGCATTGGCGACACCATCCGCGTGTCGCTCTCCGCCGAGCCGGAAGAAGAAGTGCGGGTCGGCTATGAGATTCTCAAGTCGCTGGGCATTCGCTCGCGCGGTGTGCGCGTCGTCTCCTGCCCCAGCTGCGCGCGGCAGGGCTTTGACGTCATCCGCACCGTCGAGGCGCTGGAATTGCGCTTGCAGCACATCAATACGCCGCTTTCGCTCTCCGTGCTCGGCTGCGTGGTAAATGGCCCTGGCGAGGCGCGCGAGACCGACATCGGCATTACCGGCGGCGGCAATGGCAAGCATATGGTCTATCTCTCCGGCGTGACCGATCATCATATTCAGGATGAGGCGATGGTCGATCATATCGTCAAGCTGGTTGAGGCAAAGGCCGCCGAGATCGAGGCCGCGAAGATCGAGGCCGAGATGAGCGACGCGGGCAATGCAACGCCGGTTGCCGCCGAATGATGGCGCCTGCCTGACACGATTGCTGGAGACTCCATGCTGACCGACCGACGCACTGTGCTGCTCTCCAGCCTCGCACTGGCGGCGCTGCCGCTCTCGGCCTGCGGATCACCCGTGCGCGAGGCCAAGCCTGCCGATCCGCCGCGCCCTATGCCCGATATCGCAGCAGCATTGGCAGCGCTTGAGGCAAGCTCCGGCAGCAGCCGGCTCGGCATTGCCGTGCTTGACGCCAGGGATGGCGCCAAGGCCGGGCATCGGTTGAACGAGCGCTTCACCATGTGCTCTACCTTCAAGCTCTCCCTCGCCGCCGCGATCCTCGCGAAGATCGACGTGGGTGAGCTGAAAGCCGATGCGGTCCTCCCGCTGAAGCAGGATGAAGCTGTCGGCCACGCCCCGGCCGTGAAGGCGGCTCTGGCGGCCGGAGAGCGCAGCATGGACGTGCTCATGCTCGCCAAGGCCGCGCAGGTGAACAGCGACAATGGCGCGGCGAACATCCTGCTGCGCCACTTGGGCGGGCCGGAGGCGCTAACGACCTACTGGCGCGCGCTCGGCGATGATGTGACCCGGCTGGATCGCTATGAGCCGCAGCTCAATGTCAGTCATGGCGATGATATTCGCGACACGACCGCCCCGTCTGCGATGGCCGCCACCCTGCGCGCCATGTTCACCGGCGCGGCACTCTCGCCACAATCACGCGAGCGCTTGATCGGCTGGATGATCGAGACGCAGACCGGCCTCAAGCGGTTGCGTGGCGGCTTGCCTGCGGACTGGCGCGCGGGCGACAAGACCGGCACCAATCCCGGCGATGGCAGCTATGCCAGCAAGACCAATGATCTGGCGATCATCTGGCATCCGGCACGAGCCGAGCCCTTCATCATCACCGGCTTTCTGGAATCGCCGGTCAAAGGCGCGCCAGCAATGAAGCCCGAGCATGACGCGGTGCTGGCGCAGGCAGCGCGCATCGCCGCTACGTGGATCGCGGCGCGGGTCAGTCAGCCTCAAAAATAGATATCGACATAATCCGTCAGCCCATCGCAGACTTCCATCTGCTGCAAGCGCCAATATTTGCGGTTCTGCGTGACGCGAAACTTCATTTCCCCATCCCGCACGCAATGGCGGCCGATATCCGGCGTGTCGGTCATGTCGATGCGGCCCACAAAGGTGAACTCGCTCGCGTCGACTTTGGTCACGACGCCGTCGATCATGAGCTTGCCCTTGCCGTCCGGCGTCGATTGCCCGCCATGCAGGCGCAACAGGTCCGTCGAATAATCGGCTACCAGATTGCCGCGCGTCTCCCAGCTGATCCATTGCAGGCTGATGCCGCCATTGCCGAGCAGGCGCCGAAAGGCGGCGCGATCATTGATGATCGTCTTGCTGTTAGGGGCTGGCGATGCCTGCGGCACTGTCTGCCCATCTGCCGCCGCAGATTGGGCTGCGCATCCGCTCGACACGCTCAGAATGGCGAGCAGGAGTGGCCATGTTCGTCCAATTGTCATCACCAGATATCGTCCTCATCATGACTGCGCACCGCGAGCCAATATCCTACGAACGCCTTCGGTTCCAGCAGCCCGTCATTCCCGCGAACGCGGGAATCCACCGCCCATGGCGCAATCTGGCGCGATCTCGACAGCTCGACTGGATTCCTGCGGTCGCAGGAATGACGGATTGAGGGCATCTGCGCATCATCGAGCGACAAGGACGAAGTTCCGCTTCGCCACCGCCCGCAATAGCATGGCGACAATGGCAGGACTCTTGACGGCGACTCCGCGAAAGAGGATTGTCCCCCTGCGGAACATTTCAGGCACAGCGCAGGCACGCCTGCACCCTGACGAACGGAGACGATGAGGCAATGGCAAGCCGGGCACCGATGAATCGGACCCCCGAGTGGCAGGCGATGCTTCGCCGCAGCCTCATCCGCATCAGCACCTTTCTGGGCGCGGTAGGGCTCTATGTGCTCGCGCTCTTCCTGTTTCTCGCGCTGCTGAGCTACAAGGTGAGCGATCAGGCGCTCAATACCGCTGCTGGCTCCGGCATTGGCAATCTCATGGGGTCGATGGGCGCCTGGGCCTCGGATATTCTTTACACCATCGGCGGCCTGCCCATCGTCCTCATCCTGCCGCTCATCCTCGTCAGTGCTCGCAGGCTGTGGGCGGATCAGGATATGAGCGGCTGGCAGGGGCAGATTGGCCGCTGCCTGTTGGGCATTGTGCTGATCGGGACCGGCCTCTGGCTGGCGCAGCCAGAGCCGCTGGTGGGCCTGCCCGCGCGCTGGGGCGGCGTGATCGGCTTCCTCCTTTCGCATGGCATCACGAACCTCACGGCACGCCTTGGCGAAACCCCCGATATGATCCTGCAATGGATCGTGCTGATCCTCAGCATCGGCGCGGGCTTCTGGCTCTGGGTGCGCAGCCTCGCGCTTGAGAAGCCTCTCTGGCATCTCGCCCGTCCGGTCATGCCATCGTTCAAGATGCCCTGGGCAGGGCGTAACCGCGATGTGGTGGAAAATGACGATTTCGGCGAGGATCGCCCCGCGCCGCGCGAGGCCGAGCCACGCCGCGCCGTGGAGGCTGCCGTTCCGCGCCAGCCGATCACCATTCAATCGCCCAACAGCAATGCCGTCACCAAGGCGTTCGGGCCGGTCTCGGGTCAGGAAGATCTGTTCGGCAATGCCGCTCTGCCTTCGCCTGATCTGCTCACGCCCGCACCGGAAAGCGCGATCGTCAAGATCGATCGGCAGGGGCTGGAGCGCAATGCGCGCCTGCTTGAAACTGTGCTCGACGATTTCCACGTGAAGGGCTCGATCACGGAGGTGCGCCCCGGCCCTGTCGTGACCATGTATGAGCTTGATCCCGCACCCGGCATCAAGGCGAGCCGGGTCATTCAGTTGGCGGACGATATCGCGCGCAACATGTCCGCGCTGTCCGCACGCGTTGCCACCATCCCCGGTCGCACCGTCATCGGCATCGAGTTGCCCAACGCCAATCGCGAATCCGTGGTGCTGCACCAGCTCATCACCAGCCAGCAATTCGCTGACAGCAAAGCCTCGCTGCCGATCATCTTGGGCAAGAATATCTTCGGTGAGCCGGTCATCGCCGATCTTGCCGGAATGCCGCATCTGCTTGTGGCAGGCACCACCGGCTCAGGTAAGTCGGTCGGCCTCAACGCCATGATCGTGTCGCTGCTCTACCGGCTCACGCCGGACGAGCTGCGCCTCATCATGATCGATCCCAAGATGCTGGAACTGAGCATCTACGACAATATTCCGCACCTGCTTTCGCCCGTGGTGACGGAGCCTGCCAAGGCAATCCGCTCGCTCAAATGGGCGGTGGAACAGATGGAGGATCGCTATCGCATGATGGCGTCCATCGGCGTGCGCAATCTTGCGGGTTACAATGAGAAGGTCCGTGCTGCCCGCGCCAAGGGCAAGTCGCTTGGCCGCCGCGTGCAGACCGGGTTCGATGAGCAGACCCGCCAGCCGGTGTATGAGGAGGAGGAGCTGGACTATCAGCCGCTTCCGCAGATCGTCATCGTGGTGGACGAGCTTGCCGACTTGATGATGACGGCTGGCAAGGAGGTCGAATTCCTCATCCAGCGCCTCGCGCAAAAGGCGCGTGCGGCGGGCATTCATTTGATCCTCGCCACACAGCGACCTTCGGTGGACGTCATCACTGGCGTCATCAAGGCCAACCTGCCGACGCGCATCAGCTTCTTCGTCACCAGCAAGATCGATTCGCGCACCATTTTGGGCGAGCAGGGCGCCGAGCAATTGCTGGGCAAGGGCGATATGCTGTTCATGGCGAGCGGCAAGGGTCTCCAACGCGTCCACGGCCCATTCGTGAGCGATGATGAGGTGCGCCACATTGCCGATCACTGGCGCTCGAAGGGCCAGCCCGACTATATCTCCGCCGTCACCGAGGAGCCGGAGGATGGCAGCTTCGCGCTCGATGGCGTGGACCTTGGCGATGACAGCGCGGACGCCAAGCTGTTCCGCAAGGCCTGCCAATTGGTGTTCGAGAATCAGAAAGCCTCGACCAGCTGGCTCCAGCGCCAGATGCGCATCGGCTACAACAGCGCCGCCCGCCTCATCGAGCGCATGGAGAATGAAGGCATGGTCGGCGCCCCCAACCATGTCGGCCGCCGCGAAGTGCTGCGCGATGAAATGGGCAATCCGAAGTAAGCATCTCAGGGGGGCATCGAGACATGAAGCTCTACCTTTCCTCATATGGCTTGGGCGACCATGCCAATGTCCTGTTGGAGATGGCGGGCGGGAGAGGCGCGCGGATGGCGATCATCACCAATGCGCTCGACGCGATCCCGATCGAAGCGCAGATCGCTTATCTGCGGGTGCGGCCTGACCCACTTATCGCCTATGCCGAATGCGGTTTCGACCCTGCGTTGATCGATCTGCGACGCTTCTTTGGAAGACCAGAAGACCTTGCCACCGTACTGCGGCGTTATCGGATCATTTTCGCACTTGGCGGCAACAGCTTCCTGTTGCGCCGTGCGATGCGGGATAGCGGCTTCGATGCCATCATCGGCAATCTTCTTGCCGAAGGGGTCGTCTATGGTGGATTTAGTGCTGGTGCCTGCGTGATGGGCGACGATATGCGCACGGTCGCGGTGATGGACTCGCCGGAGGAGCGAGCGCCGGGCTATCTTTCGGACGATCCGATCATGACAGGTCTGGGCCTCGTACCATTCACCATCATCCCGCATGTCGATTCCGATCATGCTGAAGCTGAGCTTGCTGCAAAGTCGGTCGCTTTTGCGCAGGCACATTCTATTCGGCATGTCGCCCTGCGCGATGGGGAAGTTGTAGTTCGGCGCGGCGACGTGGTGCAAACCTTACCGAGGCTTCCGCAGCCTTGACCTTCACGGTTCAGTGGACATTCAAGGCGATGGCTCTATTTCTCCGTGCATGACCAATGCTTTCACTCGCTTCACGCGCGCGCCTTTGCTTGGCGCTGCTGCCCTCGTCCTGCCATTCGCCAGCCTCATGCCAATCGCCGCAACGCCCGCTCTCGCGCAGGCGGCATCCGCCGATCTGGTGAACGTCAACAAGGCGATCCGCGCCATCACAACATTGCGGGCCGACTTCACCCAGACCGATCGCAACGGGCAAGTGCAGGGCGGCAAGCTGCTCTGGAAGCAGCCAGGGCAGATTCGCTTTGATTATGGCGCGAATGATCTGCTGATCGTGGCGGATGGGCGCTCGCTTTACATGATCGATTATCAGGTCGCGCAGGTGCAGCGCTGGCCGATCCGCAATTCGCCGCTCGGTGCATTGCTTGATCCGAGCCGCGATATCTCTCGCTATGGCAAGCTCACCGCTACCGGTGATCCGCGCATCGTTTCGGTTGAAGTGCGCGATGAGAAGCGCCCGGAATATGGCGTCATCAATCTCGTCTTCACGCGTAAAGCGAGCGCGCCCGGCGGGCTGGAGCTTTATGGCTGGGTCGCGCGCGACGCGCAGGGGAACCGCACCAATATCCGGCTGACCAATCTTTCCTATGGCGGTGCGATTGCCGATTCGGCGTTCAAATGGCGCGATCCGCGGCCCGCGACCCGGCGCTAAATCCTCCTCGCGTGCGGGGAGGGGGACCGCCAGCAAAGCTGGTGGTGGAGGGGGCGCGCTGATGTGCACATCCTCTCGAACGCATTCATCGACAAAGGTCCGCTCCACCAGCCTGCGGCTGGTACCCCTCCTCGGAACCGCGGAGGAATTGAGCGAACTCTGCTATGAAACGAGCCTTGTGAGCGACAGTCGATTTCACGCCACAAAGCTGACAGATTTCATTCATCCGCCGCTAATCTGCGCTGCCCTATTCATTGTTTGTGGCGTTGGGAACGAGACCGGGATTCCCCCCCTGTTGCCCGGATCGTCCTACGCCATATGCGCATTCCTAAGCGCTTTTAGAGACCCCCGTTCCATGCCCCCCGGAGCGGGGGTTTTCTATGTCCGGCGCGCATCACCGGATCGGCCCGCGAGCGCCCGAAAAATATCACCCTCCACGCTTGGGGAAATGCGCAAGGGCGGCTAGTGAACGCCCATGTCTTCAAACGTCGCAAAGCAGACCATCAAGGTCGCATCCTGGAACATCAACAGCGTTCGCGCCCGGCTCGAGATTGTCGAGCGGTTCCTGACCGAGCATCAGCCAGACGTGCTGTGCCTGCAGGAAACCAAGGTCGTGAACGAGACCTTCCCCGAGGCGATGTTCCGCAAGCTTGGCTACCAATACCAAGTGCTGAACGGCCAGAAGATGCACCACGGCGTCGCGACGATCAGTAAGCTGCCGATGGTGGATGATGCGCGGCTGGATTGGCAGGCCAATGGCGAGGCGCGGCATATCGGCGTGCGGCTGGAAAATGGTCTGCGCATCGAGAATGTCTATGTGCCCGCAGGCGGCGACATCCCGGATCGCGTGCTCAATCCAAAATTCGGCCAGAAGCTCGATTTCGTGCAGCGCATGATCGAATGGTCCGGCACGCTCACCGGCTCCACGCTCTTGGTCGGCGATTTCAACATCGCGCCGCTGGAATGCGATGTGTGGAGCCACAAGCAGCTCATCAATGTCGTTAGCCACACGCAGATCGAGCGGGATCTGCTGGGCGAGTTGCAGGCCGCGCACAATTGGGTCGATCTTGGCCGGCATTTCGTGCCTGCGCCCGAGCGGCTCTACACATGGTGGAGCTACCGCGCGCAGGATTGGGCCGCGTCGGATCGCGGGCGGCGGCTCGACCATATGTGGCTGAGCCCCGATCTGCTCGGCGCCGCCGTCTCGCACAAGGTGGTCGAGGATTGCCGCAGCTGGACGCGCCCATCCGATCACGCCCCGCTCATCACCGAGTTCGCGCTCTGATGGATCCGCGCGCCGCCGCTCGCGCCATTGATGCGCTGCGCCGGGGCTGGGCGATCCGCATCACGGGCGAGCATGCCGCACTGGCGCTGCTGCCAATCGAGGGCGCAACCCGCGAGAGCCTCACCGAATTCGATCCCAATGCCACCGCGCCATTGCTGCTCTCCGCTGCGCGCGCGGTGACGCTCAAGCTCGCCAACCAACGCGAGGCGGCGGACCCGCAGGCCCCCGCCCTCATCGCCCGCGAGCGCTGGATCGATGGGCCAGTCGCCGCGATGGCGATTGCCGATCCCGTCACCGACCTTGCCACGCCGCTCAAAGGCCCCTTCCGCGCGCTGCCGGTGCCGCAGGGCGATGTTGCCACCGCCGCGCTCATGCTCGCGCGCCTCGCCGGGCTGCTCCCCGCCTTCTTCATCCGCGAGGATGACGCGCCCGTGGAGGCCGCGCTCAATATCGCCGATGTCCATGCCTATGCCGATCCCAAGCGCCTCGCCATCGCCGCGCGCGCGCGCCTGCCGGTGGAAGCGCGGGCGGATGCGGAGATCATCGCCTTCCGCTCCACTGCCGATCCGCGCGAGCATGTCGCGCTCATCATTGGCGAGCGCGATGGCAGCGCGCCCATCGTGCGGCTGCATAGCGAGTGCCTCACCGGCGATGTGCTCGGCTCGCTCAAATGCGATTGCGGCCCGCAGCTGCATGGCGCGCTGCATGATATTGCGCAGGCCAAATGGGGCGTGCTGCTGTATTTGCGGCAGGAGGGGCGCGGCATCGGCCTCATCAACAAGCTGCGTGCCTATCAGCTGCAGGATCAGGGTTTTGACACGGTGGATGCCAATGTGCGGCTGGGCTTTGCCGTGGATGCGCGCGATTTTGGCGTAGCGGCGCGGATGCTGGATCTGCTCGGCATTGCCCAAGTGCGCCTGCTCACCAACAATCCCGCCAAGGTCGCCGGGCTGGAGGCGGAGGGCATAAGCGTGATCGAGCGCCTGCCGCTCGCCCTGCCGAGCAACCCCCATAATGCGCACTATCTCGCCACCAAGCGGGACCGGACCGGGCACGATCTGTGAGTGATGATGCCGCTGGGGACGCCATCCTCGTCGATGGTGCCGCCGGGCGGCTGAGCATTGGCGACTGGTCCTGCCCCTGCGTGATCGGCAAGGGCGGGCTGATCGCAGCGGCGGACAAGCGCGAGGGCGATGGCGCAACGCCGCTCGGCGACTGGCCCGTGCGCGCCGCGCTGCTGCGGCCGGGGCGCATCGACGCTACTCACGCCCCCGCCATCCCCTGGCGCTGGATCAGGCCCGGCGATGGCTGGAGCGATGACGCGACCGACTCCGCCTATAATCGCCCCGTGCACCTGCCCCGCGCCACCAGCCATGAGCGGCTGGCGCGCGACGATCAGGCCTATGACGCGATCATCATCCTTGGCCATAATGATGCGCCGCCACTGCCCGGCATGGGCAGCGCCATCTTCTTCCACCAATGGGTGATCGGCGCAGACGGCGCGCCCAAGCCGACCGAAGGCTGCGTAGCGATATCGCCGGAGGATATGCGTGTGGTGCTGGGCAAGTTGCGGGCGGGGATGCTGTTGCGGGTGGTTTGAGCAGGGGTGATTCGCGCCGCGCCGCGATATCCTATTTTCTCCGAAGGTTACGAAGGTTACGCGAATAACCCAAATTGTTGCGTCCTATTTTTGCCAAAAACATGGGAAACGCCGTTTTGCCGCCGCTGAGAAAGAACCCGCCCTGAGCCCGCACTGCAGGCTCTTGCGCATCCTGCGTTGCACAGGCGAGGGGCTGTAGGACAGCTTTTTTGCACGCCATTTTTGGAAGGCGCGCCCTGCCTGAAAGCGCCCGGCGATTGCATGTTCGCGACAATGGAGGATGATGGCCCGCATGGTCGCGCTGAGCCCTCAGGCGCAGCGGCGCGAAGCAGGAGATCAGTCATGCGTGTGATGGTGCTGGTGAAGGCGACACAGGAGAGCGAGGCGGACGCGACGCCGCCCGAATGGACCGCGCAGATGATGGCCGCGATGGGCCGCTTCAATGATGATCTGCGCGCGGCAGGCGTGCTGATCATGGCGGAGGGCCTGCAGCCCAGCGCGAAGGGCAAGCGCGTGGCCTTTGATGGCGATGCGCGCATCGTGAGCGATGGCCCCTTCACGCCGCCCGGCGATCAGGTGGCGGGCTTCTGGCTCTGGGAAGTGCAGGATATGGACGAGGCCGTGGCGTGGGTGAAGCGCTGCCCTGATCCGATGCCGGGGCGTAGTGTGATTGAGATTAGGGGGATTGGGGAGGGTTAATCTAATTTCTTTCGCCATTTTAAAGGCAGATTGCGGTTCGTTAGTAATGCCAAAGACGGAAGACTTGCGCCTTGCTTAGGGTCAGGACTCACTGATCAGAGCCAGAAGATGACGGTTGCGGCGAGAG